>JANTFO010000149.1 GCA_024763365.1 Flavobacteriaceae bacterium | reverse complement strand
CTGCTCCCGGAATCATCCCCACAAGGTCTTTCATATTACCCATTTTCTTGATCTGTCCGATCTGTTTTAGAAAATCATCAAAACCAAATTGGTTTTTAGCGATCTTTTTGGAGATTCTACGAGCTTCTTCTTCGTCGTACTGTTCCTGAGCTCGCTCTACCAAAGAAACTACATCACCCATACCCAGAATACGGTCTGCCATACGCTCGGGATGGAAAACATCCAGCGCATCCATTTTTTCACCCGTTCCGATGAATTTGATGGGTTTATTGACTACTGTTTTGATAGACAAGGCAGCTCCACCTCGCGTGTCACCATCCAGTTTAGTCAATATAACACCCTCATAATCAAGTACTTCATTAAAGGCTTTGGCAGTATTTACCGCATCTTGTCCGGTCATAGCATCGACGACAAAGAGTGTTTCCTGAGGTTGTACTTTTTTATGAATGGCATTGATCTCCTGCATCATCACTTCATCAATGGCCAAACGTCCAGCCGTATCAATGATCACTACATTTTTTCCATTTTTCTTGGCATAGGCTATGGCATTTTCAGCAATGGATACTGGATTTTTGTTTTCCGGTTCGCTATATACTTCCACACCGACTTGTTCACCAACAACATGTAACTGGTCGATTGCAGCCGGGCGGTAAACATCACAAGCAACCAATAGTGGTTGTTTTGATTTTTTAGTTTTTAAGTATTTAGCCAGTTTACCAGAAAAAGTGGTTTTACCGGAACCTTGAAGTCCGGACATTAAAATCACTGTTGGCGTGCCAGATAAATTAATACCGGCTGTTTCGCCACCCATCAGTGCTGTTAGTTCGTCTTTTACGATCTTCACTAGAAGTTGACTAGGGTGTAAACTCGTCAATACATCGGCACCCAGTGCTTTTTCCTTAACCGTATTGGTAAAGTTTTTGGCTATTTTAAAGTTTACGTCGGCATCGAGTAGGGCACGACGCACCTCTTTTAAGGTTTCGGCAACGTTTATTTCTGTGATCTTTCCATGTCCTTTGAGAACGTGAAAGGCTTTATCGAGTTTGTCGCTAAGATTTTGAAACATAGTTTATTAAGCTTGTTATTTTCAAAGAAAAAAGTGCGCACAACAGGACTTGAACCTGCACGGGCTAAAACGCCCACTAGCCCCTCAAGCTAGCGTGTCTACCAATTCCACCATGTGCGCTTTTTAGAATGGGCAAAATTACATAATTTTATTCATATTTGTAAATCAATTATACCTGATGAAAAGAATAGAAAAAATAGTACTACTGGGTTATATGGCCAGTGGTAAAAGTACAATAGGCAAAGCTTTAGCCGAAAATCGTGACATAAGGTTTATAGATTTGGATCACTATATTGCAGAAGAAGAAAAGCTGGATATAGCCGAAATTTTTAACAGAAAGGGAGAAGCTTACTTTCGGGAAAAAGAGCTTTATTATATAAAACAAGTCTTACAAGAGAAAGATCCTTTTGTGTTGGCTTTAGGTGGTGGTACGCCACAAGTAGCCGGTGTCATGGAAGTTATTAAGGAGCAAAGCCTGAGTATTTATCTCAAGGCTTCCCCCGAAACACTTTATAATCGCCTGGCACCACTACCGGTAGAAAGGCCTTTATTGACACATATTACGCCTGATTTTTTACAAGATTATATCGCTTTACATTTAAAAGAAAGAGCTCCTTTTTATGAGCAAGCAGAGATTATGCTCAATATTGATGATAGGGAAGTGGATGAAATTGTTGAAATGATCAATAAAGCTATGGAAGACTATTCTAAATAAGCACGGTCTCCTTTTTCAGAGAAAACGACCTTTATATGGTCCTGAATGGAAGTAGAAAGTGATACTCCTTTAAAATCAACTTTTATGGGGTATTTTTTGTGATTTCTATCCACCAAGACAGCTGTTTGAAATTGCTTTAAAGGTACTTCCAAAAAATGTTTTACACCATACATCAAAGTAGAACCTGTATGGAGCACATCGTCAATTAAAACGATAGATTTATTTTTATAAGTTTCACTATCTAAGCTAGTGATAACAGGCGCTAATGGCTCTTTTTTATTAATAGACACTTTACACAGTTTCACCTTTAGCGGAGAAATTTTCATCAAGATATTTGCAATACGTTCAGCTAATTTATATCCTTTGCGATCTATACCGCTAATGATAATCTCTTTTTCATAAACGTTATTCTCATATATTTGATAAGCAATTCTTTTTAATTTATTTTCTATATCAGTATGCGTTAGAATGGTCGTTTGAGACATATTTCAGAATTCTAAAATGTTTTTCAAAAATAATAAATAGTATCTTATGAATACTTAAAATTTATTCCTTTGTTCAAATAATCTCAAAATCAATCTGTTCGAGACTATCTTTAAAAAGAGCCAAGACATGTGGTGGGGGAGCAGTAAGTTTTCTTGCTTGAAGGTCTATCCATGCACCATACACTTCAATTTCAGCAGAAATATCTCCTTTATGATTGATAATTTGATGTTTAAAACGCCACT
>JANTFO010000148.1 GCA_024763365.1 Flavobacteriaceae bacterium | reverse complement strand
ATGGTGTTATTGAACCTGTCAAATAAAAGCAGTATAATACTGATGATCAAGGCATATTTTAAGGCGGCAAATACCCCGCCCAAAATCTTATTCAACCAACCTAAGAAAGCAAAATCAGCCACTTTAGTCAAAATTCTACCCAATAGAGAAACCACCAAAACTATAATGGCAAAAGTAGCAGCAAAAGCTACCAAGCTGATATATTGTTCTTCCCAGCTCACTTTGGTTTTGAGGTAGTCACCGATATAATAGGAAAAATGAATGGCCCCGTAAACACCGGCTATCAAGGCTATTAAGGAGGCGACTTCTACAAATAAACCTTTCATCAATCCGCGGATGAAGCCAAAAATTAAAATTACAGCAATGATAATATCAAATATAGCCATAGGTTTGTAGTCTTAATGAAAGTATAAAAATACTATTTTTGAAATTATTTTTAAACAACAAAATGGATAATAATCAAAATAAGGTGGATATTTGGGAAACATTGGTTTCCAAACTGTCTCATGATTTCATACCCGGCGAACGATTAGATATCAAGGGAATTTTATTTTTAATCGGGGTGCAGGAATTAGGAAAAGGAACACAGGATTTTATCAAAGAGGACAAGATAGATTTGATCCACATAGGTGTATGTAAAGTCCTGGAACCCTACGGGTACTATGCATTTAGCCATCATGATGAGCACCAATGGCCTCATTTTAAACTCTTGAAAAATTTACCTCATATGACTGAAGCAGCACAGGAAAATCTCATGAGAGAAGCTATAATTAAATATTTTGAGATTCCATAAATCAAATCACTTCAAACATTTTTCCCGGCAGGGGTTTGATTACCCCCATCATTTCCATTTCGACTAAAATTCCGGATAACTTATAGATGGGTATTTGGGTATCTAAGGCCAATTGATCAAGGAGGGTTTTTCCTTTTTCCAATAAGTAGTCGTAGATTTTTTGTTGTTCTTGATCTAAGTTTAAAAACAGTTTAGGCTGAATGGTTTTTTTAGTTTGTTTGTCTTGATCCCAGTTGAGCATATATGCCAGGTTTTCTACTGATTGTAGCAAAGCTGCCCGATTAGTACGTATCAAATTATTACAACCTTGGCTAAAGGTGTCTTTTACCCTCCCCGGTACTGCAAACACATCCCTGTTATAAGAGTTGGCAATATGTGCTGTAACCAAAGAACCGCCTTTGGTTGCAGATTCCACAATAATAGTCGCATCAGATAGTCCGGCAATGATGCGGTTTCGCATTAAAAAATTCTCACGAAGTGCTTTTTCATCATGCCAGTATTCCGTATAGAAACCACCATTTTCCAAAACCTTGTGGACATGTTTTTTATGTTGGGGCGGATACATTTCATCTAATCCATGTGCCAACACACCGATTGTTTGCAGGCCGTAATCCATAGCAAAGCGATGTGCTGTGATGTCTACCCCATAAGCAAAACCACTTATAATTATGGGGTTATAGGTTTTAAGATCATGTATAAATGATTTTAAAAAGGATCTACCATAGCTGGTCATTTTTCGCGTACCGACAATGCTGATAACCGGTTGCTTGTTATATTCGATATTTCCGTCTTGAAATAACAGGATCGGGCCATCGATACAATGCTTCAACCTGTCCGGATAGTCATCATCTAGAAAAGAACTGTATTTGATGTTGTTTTGTTGGATATATTCCCATTCTACGCTTGCCTTTTTCAAAACTTCTGAAGTATTGACATCTTTTAAAAAGCTGGGCCCAAATCCGTTAATCTTTGTCAGCTCTGATCTTTTTTTGGTAAAAACAGCTTGTGCACTACCCAAATGAGCAATGAGTTTTTTGGCATTGATGGAGCCAATACCCTTCACTTTTTGCAAAGCCAACAAATACAGTATTTCTTCAGAGTCCATAGCTTTTAAGTTTACTTATAAAAGATTTTGCCGGTAGAGGTATTCAGCGATTTGAACGGCATTGGTAGCAGCCCCTTTACGCAGGTTGTCCGAAACAATCCATAGATTGAGACTATTCGGTTGGGATAAGTCACGCCTTATCCTACCCACAAAAACTTCATCTTTTCCTTCAGCAAATCTCGGGGTAGGATACAAATTGTTTTTGGGGTCATCCATAAGCTTTACTCCCGGCATATTTTCCAGGAGCATTTTGACCTCATCAATTTTATAATCCTTTTGAAATTCGACATTTACCGCTTCGGAATGTCCCCCATAGACAGGTATACGAACTACAGTTGCTGTAACTTGAATACTGGGATCATCCAATATTTTACGGGTTTCATTGAGAAGTTTGGTTTCCTCTGTCGTATCTAAGTTTTCATCGAAATCTCCCCCATGTGGCAAGCAATTTAGATCGATAGGATGTGGATAGACTTTTCCCCCTTCTTTTCCCTCGCGTTCGTTTTGAAGTTGTTGAACTGCTTTTATACCTGTTCCGGTAACTGATTGATAAGTAGCAACAACAAGCCTTAAAATACCATAAGTTTTATGCAATGGTGCCAAAGCCAATACCATTT
>JANTFO010000147.1 GCA_024763365.1 Flavobacteriaceae bacterium | reverse complement strand
TAGATTGAGCAGTAATATTTTGAGAAAATATAAAACTTAATAAGACCACGAAAAAAGATGACAATACTAAAGACAATTTTGGTGTTTTTATCCTTCTATTCTTTTCAGATTCTACAAATTTGTATAAAACAGGTAGTACAATTAAAGTCAATATCGTAGAAGTTAGCATTCCACCAATGACTACTGTTGCTAATGGACGTTGAACCTCTGCACCTGCAGATGTGGATATTGCCATAGGCAAAAATCCAAGAATATCGGTAGAAGCAGTTAGTAAAATAGGGCGAATTCTTCTGATAGAACCTTTTTTGATTATATCGTTGATATGAAATTTACCTTCTTTTTTCATCTCGTTAAATCCACTTATCAAGACCAGTCCATTCAGAACCGCCACCCCGAATAGTACTATGAAACCAACTCCTGCAGAAATACTGAATGGCATATCTCTGAAATATAAAGCAAAAATTCCACCAACTGCAGCAAATGGAATTGCCACATATATCATAAGTGTCTGCTTCAGGGATTTTACTGCAAAAAATACCAAAATAAATATTAAAGCTAGAGCAAGGGGAACCACTAAGGTTAATCTTTTTGAAGCCCTTTCCAGGTTTTCAAAAGCACCTCCATATCGCAGGTAATATCCTGTGGGAAGTTCCAGTTTTTTATCAAGCTTTTCTTGGATTTCACCTACCAGTGACTTAATATCTCTTCCTTCAACATTAATTCCTACATAAGTACGTCTATTGGTATTATCACGGCTGATTTGCATGGGGCCCGGCTTATAGCTTATTTCAGCTACTTCTTTTAATGGAATCTGATTGCCGTCAGGTAAGTTTACGAAAAGATTACGGATATCTTCAATATTGGTACGATTTTCTTCCGATAGACGCACTACAAGGTCAAACATTCTTTCGCCTTCATAGATACTTCCTGCAACATTTCCGCTAAAAGCAGTCTCAACGATAGAATTCAGATCTGTAATATCCAAGTCATACCGTCCCAATTTATTGCGATTGTAATTGATAGTGATCTGTGGCAAACCGCTTGTAGCTTCTGCTTTAACTCCTTCTACACCGGAAATTCCGGAAACCAGACCGGCTATTTCCTGTGCTTTGGAGGATAGAACATTTAGATCATCTCCATAAAGCTTAACAGCTACATCTTCCCTTATTCCTGTCAGTAATTCATTAAAACGCATTTCGATCGGTTGGGTGAATTCAAAATTAATTCCCGGCAAAACACTGACTTTTTCTTTTACTTTATTGATCAGGTCTTCTTTTGAAGAGGCTTTTGTCCACTGCTCAATTGGTTTTAGTATTACAAAAATATCTGCTATATCCATCGGCATTGGATCCATTGGAAGATCTGCAACACCTATACGGCTTTGAATACTTTCAACTTCATCAGGGAAATTTTCCATTACGATTTTTTCCAGTCGTGTGGAAGTTTTAGTGACTTCGCTCAGAGAAGTTCCCGGCTTTAAAAATGCCTGAAATGCAAAATCTCCTTCATCAAGCTTTGGGATAAATTCAGCACCCATACGGGTAAATAAATAGCCTCCGGATGCTAGCAATAATACTGCAATCGAAACAACAAATACGCCTCTTTTTAGAGACCAACCTATTATAGGAGAATAAAAATTTTCCAGACTTTTTATTATTTTTTCTCCAATTGTCTTTTTATCTGTTTTAGGTGGTTTGATAAATAATGCTGCCATCATAGGAATATAGGTTAGGCTTAACAAGACCACTCCTATTATTGCAAAACCAAAAGTCATAGCCATCGGAATAAACATTTTCCCTTCGATACCTTGTAGAGCCAATACCGGAATAAAAACAATAAGTATGATCAATTGTCCGAAAAATGCGGAATTCATCATTTTACTAGCGGATTTATATGCTATTTCATCCCGTTTTGCCTGATTGGGTTTTGTGCCGATAAAGTTTTTGCCATGGAGATAAAAGATCATACTTTCAATAATGATAACAGCCCCATCTACCAATATACCAAAATCAAGAGCTCCTAGACTCATTAGATTTGCCCAGACTCCAAATATCTTCATCATTATAAAAGCAAACAACAAAGCCAGAGGTAAGGTGGATGCTACTATCAATCCCCCTCTTAAGTTACCTAAAAACAGAACCAAAATAAATATTACTATCAATGCACCTAGCATTAAATTTTCAGCAACTGTTGAAGTGGTGCTTTTTATCAGTTTGCTACGATCAAGAAACGGTTTTATTTCAAGACCTTCAGGCAATGATTTTTGAATGAGTTGTACTCTTTCTTTTACGGATTTAATCACATCATTTGAATTTTCTCCTTTCAGCATCATCACTATTCCTCCTACGGCTTCACCTTTGCCATCTTTTGTAAATGCTCCGTATCTGACAAAACTACCATATTTGACATCAGCAACATCTCTAATGAAAATAGGTTGGTCATTTATATTTTTCACCAAAGTATTTTTGACATCATCCAAAGATCTCATCAATCCCTCACCTCTGATGAAATTAGCCTTATGATTTTTTTCGATATATGCTCCACCCGTATTTTGATTAT
>JANTFO010000146.1 GCA_024763365.1 Flavobacteriaceae bacterium | reverse complement strand
TAAATGGCAATCAACCATGGCATTTCACTACACCAAAGGCTTTGGGTTTTATGAAGAGTACCACCAAGATCAAGATTTTTCAGATTATGGTTTGGAAACACTAACAATAGATGATGAAACAATCAACACAACTGATCTGGTTAGACAAAAGTGGTTAGACAATGATTTTGCCGGACTTACCTATTCTGTACAATATGATAATGGGGATGATCTACAACTTATATTAGGTGGAGCTTATAACAAATATTGGGGTAAGCATTTTGGTAAAGTGATATGGGCCCGATATGCCTCTAACGCTGAAAACGATCATACCTATTATGAGAATAAAGGTATCAAAACAGACTTTAACTCATTTTTAAAAGCTCAATACAAAATCAATGACAAGTTTCATGTATTTGGAGATTTGCAGTTGAGAAATGTTTTATATAATACTGAAGGTTTCTTGTCAGAAGATGTAGATAAAAATTGGATGTTTTTTAATCCAAAATTTGGTTTAAACTATCAACTTAACGAGGACCAATCTATTTATGTTTCTTATGCCAAAGCACATAAAGAACCCATTAGAGATGATTTTGAATATGCCACAAGTGAACCTTTACCTGAAGAATTAGATGATATTGAATTAGGTTGGCGTTATACAAGTCCAAATACCAAGATCAATATGAATGCTTATTATATGTATTATACCAATCAATTGGTTTTGACGGGAGCTTTGACAGATGTAGGCGATTTTGTCAGAGAAAATTCAGGAGAAAGTAATAGAGCAGGAGTAGAAGTAGATTTCTTGTTTAATTGGAAAAATTGGCTTTTTCAACCTAATTTGGGTATCAGTAAAAATATGAATTTAGAGTATTATAATGATATCACTGATGAATATAAAGATACCTCTATTTCATATTCTCCCGCTGTTGTTTTTAATAATAAGTTTGCATATTCTGGTATTAATAATATGGAACTATCCTTACTTACCAAATATGTGGGTAGTCAATACATGAATAATATTGAAACTGAAGAGGCAAGATTAGACGCTTATACCACTACTGACTTTCAGATAGCTTATGCTAAAGATCAAATCTTGGGTATTAAGCAAATACGATTAACAGGTATGTTTAATAATATATTGAATGAGAAATATGTATCAAATGGCTATATGTGGGGAGAAACACCTTATTACTTTCCACAAGCCGGATTTAATTTTTTACTAGGCTTAGATGTAACATTCTAAATCTTTTTATATTTTTGGGTATCTACTTATTTTATGATAAGAAAACCCTATATAAAAATATGTTGTATCAAAACTAAGGCTGAAGCTGAATTAGCCATTAAGTATGGTGCTTCAGCTTTGGGTCTGGTCAGTTCCATGCCCAGCGGTCCGGGGGTAGTTTCTGAGGATGTGATCAAGGAACTTGCCGCTTGGGCACCACCGCCGGTTTCTACCTTTTTGTTAACTAGTGAAACAGAAGCAGGTAAAATTATTACACAACATGGCAGGCTAAGAACAAGTACCATTCAACTTGTTGATTCCGTATCATTGACAACCTATAAAGACTTGCGTAGTGCCTTGCCGGGTGTTAAATTGGTACAGGTCATTCATGTTTTAGATGAAGACGCTGTTACAGATGCTATCAGAAGAGCAGCCTATGTAGATGCTTTACTCTTAGATAGTGGTAATCCTAATTTATCAGTAAAAGAATTAGGTGGCACCGGAAGGGTTCATAATTGGAATTTGAGTCAGAAAATCAGAGAATACAGTCAAGTACCCATTTTTCTGGCAGGTGGAATTAATGCAGGTAACGTAAAAAATGCCATAAAAAGAGTAAGGCCGTATGGAATAGATTTATGTAGTAGTGTTCGTATAAATGACCAATTAGATGAAGTTAAATTGATCGATTTCTTTAATGCTCTAAATAGTATTTAGCTAAATGTTTAAAAATCTTAGCTTTTCCAAAAAAGATAGTATAACCGGCTTATTCGTATATACCTTAGGTGACACAATCGCCACTTTAATTAATGGAGATTTTCATTGGAGTAGGGTATTGGGGATGGCATTGATAGGCGCTAGCATTTATGCATTTGAGATACCCAATTATTTTAGGTGGATAGAAAGATTTGTTACTACACAAAATAAATTTAAGAGGCAGGCAGCCAAGACTTTTTGGTCATTAGCCTTTTTTAATCCGATATGGATAGCGCGGCATTTGTTTTTTATTTACTTGTTTACAGGTATGTATGATACTATAAATTTAAGTATATTCAGAATAGCGCTTTCATCTTTTTTAATGGGTATCCCAATTTCAATTACAGGTAATTACATCATTCAAAATCTAATTTCATTAAAATATAGATTTCTGGCCAGTGCTATATTTTCAGGTTTAATGGCTGTTTATTATGCTTTAAGTGCTGTTTGGTTTAAAAGTTAGGTTTTCTTTTTTCTAAAAAGGCACTGGTTCCTTCTGCAAAATCATCGGTGTCGAAACATTGCCCAAACTCTTGAATTTCTACCTCAAAACCATTAGTTTTTTTATCACTTTGTGCATTTACAGCACGTATAGCGGCTTGAATGGCTGTAGG
>JANTFO010000145.1 GCA_024763365.1 Flavobacteriaceae bacterium | reverse complement strand
AAAAGGCGCCTGTATTGGCATTTTGTCGTTTTTTTGGTGGGATCTGTTTTTTTGATCATTCTGAATGGGGTATTAAGAGTGGGTGAGGATCGCTTTGGGAATTGGTTTGTTTGGGCTATTATGGCCTGGGCTTTTTTATGGGTGCTACATTTTGGCAATGTGTTTATTTTTGACCGTTATTTTGACAAAGATTGGGAACGTACAGAGACCGAAAAACTCATAACCAAGCACCAAAAGAAAGTAGAAAAGTTAGAAAAGAAATTGATCAAAGAGGGAGTCATTTCCCCCGATTTTAAAGAGGAAACCAAAACAAATGATTAGTATCATAGCGGCCATAGGAGAAAATAATGCTTTGGGTAAAGGCAATGAAATGTTGTGGCACTTACCGGATGATTTTAAGCGCTTTAAAAAAGTCACTACCGGACATCATGTGATCATGGGACGAAAGACCTTTGAATCCTTGGGTAAGAGAGCCTTACCAAAACGTACCAATATCATCATCACTTCTCAGCAAAGCTATGATGCCTCGTGTATTGTTCTCGCAGATTCTCTTAAAACAGCTTTAAAAATTGCCAAAACAGACCCAAATCCCTATATCATTGGGGGTGGAATGATCTATAATGAAGCCATGAAAGTTGCCGACAGGTTGGATATTACCCATGTACACCACAGCTTTAAAGCAGATACCTATTTCCCGGAAATTGACCCCAAAGTATGGCGAGAAGTAAGCCGTACCTTCCATCCAAAAGATGACAAGCATGCTTATGATTTTAGTTTTGTGCTATATGAGAGGATAGGGGTGAAGTAGTTGCTGTTAAGTGGATACTAAATGGGTTTTAAGATATTGTGAAGTGGATTTCATAGACTGTTGACTGCTACTGTTAACTGCTGACTTTTTGTAATTTGTTTATTGGAAATTGGAATTTCTCATTTGCCACTTCCACGCATCAGCCAGTGCTATTTTTAATGTTTTTTTGACTGATATTTTTTGAATAAAATATTTGCTTTGCCTTTTACCAACTCCTCTCTTCGAAATAGATTATATAGTGATGAGTTTTCCATGATTACCACCAATATTGCCATTTCAAACTCATCTAACTCAACTATGTCCTTATTAAAATAAATGTTAGAAGCTTTTTTAATACCAACAGCTTTATTAAGAAAATCATATTTTGTGACTAACCAATTTAATAATTCCCGATTTGTAACCCTACTTTTTAATTCTAATGCAAGCGAATAGGCAGTAAATAAATTTCTTTTCATTGTTTTATGATAAGTATCAAGAATATATATTCTTGAAACAAATAAACATAAAGCATTATGTGATTTAATTTGATAAGTTGAATGAAACTCGTGGTAAAATAATCCTTTTTCAATAGATTTTTCATAGTGCATGTTGTACAACTGATAAAACTATTCGGGTAATTCATCAGCTTGTTTGATTTCTTCTACAAGTGCTGAAATTTCTTTTTCAGACATAGTGAATTTCCAATTAACTTTTAAGAAAATATAGAAAAAAACAACTATTAAAATTCCTAAGATCGAAAGAATTTTAAATGATTTTAAAATCTTGCTGAATAATATTTTCACTTTTTAATTCTTACTTTTCACTTCTTTGTTGCCACTTCCATGCATCAGCCAGTGCTTCTTCTAAAATTTTTTCAGCCTTCCAACCTAATTCTTTGTTTGCCAGAGTAGTATCGGCATAAGCGGCAGTAATATCTCCGGCACGGCGGCCTACAATTTTGTAATTGAGTTTTTGGCCGGTGGCTTTTTCAAAAGCATGGATCACCTCTAATACAGAACTTCCTTTACCGGTGCCTACATTGAAAAATTCCATTTTTTGCTTGTTCTTGCCATTGAGCAATCTTTCTAAAGCTACGATATGGGCTTTGGCAAGGTCAACAACATGGATATAATCACGTATTGCCGTGCCATCCGGGGTAGGGTAGTCATCTCCAAAAACCGAAAGCTCTTCTCTGATTCCGGCTGCGGTTTGCGTAACATAGGGTATTAGATTCTGGGGAACCCCGAGTGGCAGTTCACCAATTTTAGCTGAAGGATGAGCCCCTATAGGATTGAAATAACGTAATGCAATGATATTTAATTTTTTAACTTTACTGGTGTCCCATAAAATGTCTTCACTTATTTTTTTGGTGTTGCCATAAGGAGATTCAGCCGGTTTGATAGGAGCATTTTCTGTGATAGGCAATTCATCTGCCTGGCCATAAACCGTACACGACGAACTAAATATGAAGTGCTCACTACCGGTTTGTAGCATTTCCTGAACCACATTGAGCAGGGAACCTAAATTATTTTCATAGTAAAGTAAGGGTTTTTCCACACTTTCCCCCACTGCTTTGGAGGCAGCAAAATGAATGACTCCGTCAATTTTATTATTTTGAAAAAAATCCCTGACTTTAGTACGATCTCGTAAATCAAATTTTTTAAATTGAGGTTTCATACCCGTAATAGATGTGATTTGATCTAACACTTCTATTTTAGAGTTAGATAGATCATCTATGATAACTACCTCATAACCTGACTCTTGTAATTCTACAACTGTGTGAGATC
>JANTFO010000144.1 GCA_024763365.1 Flavobacteriaceae bacterium | reverse complement strand
AATACTTGGGCAATTTTCTCTTGAGTATAGTCTTTGAGCAATGTCAAATATATAACTTCGGCAGATTTTTTACTCCATCGGCTTATAATAGCATCGGCAAGTGTATTGAGTGTTTGGAGCTGTTTATCAAAACTTTCGTCACCTGAAATAACGCTTAAAAAACGATCTTCATTTTTCATTCGATCCAGAGTAATTCCCGACCTTTCAAAGGCATCCCCATTAGAGATTTTAATATCCTTATCCTGAAAGTTGACTTCACCTAACCCAATACTGATGCGAGCATCCCAGGTTTCACTCTTAGGAGATTCTTTGAGTAAGCCCGATCTGATCAATAAAGCTATGCGAAGGCTAAAAGTGGGTTTTGGATATAAGGACTGAAAACTGTCACCTCTGTAAATTTCAAAAGGATTTTCCGCCTGATAAACTTCGTTAATGTCAGATAATATATTTTGTAAACTATTGATAAATAATGGTTTAACACTAATATTTCTTGAGTTAATAATATCTCCGGTGATAACACTTTTCATGATTTCATATGTATTTATTCGCACAAAGATATAAAAAATAAGTTAATAAACTTATAAATTATAAATAAAAGTATAAAAACTTATAATAATCATATATAAGCTTTAAACCTAATGGTGAAATGTTTAAATATTAACCTGAACTTTGTCACTTATAGGGACTTTCCGTACTTTCGCAAAAATATTTTGACGTCAATAGATGAGCATAACACAAAAAATAAGCAAAGCTGTCAGCAAGGTCTTGCAAACAACCTATGAGGTTTCGGTAGAAAGTTTTGAATTTCAGGAGACCAGAAAGGATTTTGAAGGAGATATAACGCTGGTTGTCTTTCCATTATTGAAACATATCAAAGGAAATCCGGTAAGCATAGGCACTCAAATAGGGGAATATTTAAAGGAACATGTATCCGAAGTGGTGGGTTTTAATGTTATTAAAGGCTTTTTGAATTTGGTATTTAGCGATGATTATCTATTGTCCAATTTTTATGAGATAAGAGGCACAAGACAATACGGTTTTGCACCCCAAAATTCAGCGGAAGAATTGATGGTAGAGTATTCCAGCCCTAATACCAACAAGCCATTGCATTTGGGACATATTCGAAATAACTTATTAGGGTATTCTGTAGCTGAAATACTAAAAGCGGCCGGACATAAAGTACACAAAACTCAGATTATCAATGATCGTGGCATTCATATTTGTAAGAGCATGTTGGCCTATCAAAAATTTGGTAATGGAGAAACCCCGGAAACTACCGGAATAAAAGGTGATAAGTTGATTGGTAATTATTATGTGAAGTTTGACCAGATGTATCGTGAGGAAATCTCAAAATTAGTCGCAAGTGGTATGGTAGAGGAGGAAGCCAAAAAACAAGCCACTTCAATTTTGGAAGCCCAGAAGATGCTCAAAAAATGGGAAGAAGGAGATCAGGAAGTATGGGCTTTGTGGGAGCAAATGAACAGCTGGGTGTATGAAGGTTTCGATAGAACTTATCATGACTTGGGTGTAGATTTTGATGTTAATTACTACGAAAGTGACACTTATTTACTCGGTAAAAAGATTATCATGGATGGTCTGGCCAAAGGGATTTTTTTTCAAAAAGAGGATGGAAGTGTCTGGATTGACCTTTCCGAAGAAGGTTTAGATGAAAAGATTCTCCTTCGTGCGGATGGCACGGCAGTTTATATGACACAAGACATAGGAACCGCTATTCAACGTGTTAATGATTTTCCGAATGTTAAAGGGATGGTTTATACGGTGGGGAATGAACAGGATTACCATTTCAAAGTTTTGTTTTTGATCCTTAAAAAATTGGGGTATGATTGGGCAGATAATCTATACCACCTTTCTTATGGGATGGTTGATCTACCGGAAGGCAAAATGAAATCCCGTGAAGGAACGGTAGTTGACGCTGATGACCTCATGCAGGAAATGACCGATACGGCTCATGAGATTTCCAAAGAATTGGGTAAGTTGGAAGGTTATTCTGAGGCAGAAAAAGAGGATCTTTACAAAATAATTGGGCTAGGGGCTTTAAAGTATTTTATTCTTAAGGTGGACCCTAAAAAACGCATCCTTTTTGATCCTAAGGAAAGCATTGATTTTAATGGGAATACAGGGCCGTTTATCCAATACACCTATGCACGTATCCAGTCTTTATTACGAAAAAGCACTTTTGACTATACTCAAAAAGTTCAAATAACATTAGACAAAAAGGAGCGTAATATTATTAAGAACTTACAGACATTTCCTGAAGTGGTACTTAGGGCAGCTTCAGAGCACAGTCCGGCTTTGATTGCTAATTATACCTACGAATTGGTCAAAACTTATAATACTTTTTACCAAAGTTTACCCGTACTGGCAGCAGATGATGAATCTGTCAGAATTTTTAGGATACAATTATCTCAGAAAGTAGGTGAAGTATTACAACGTACTTTTAGTCTGTTGGGTATAAAGATGCCCGAAAGAATGTAAGGAAGCTTTACTCTTTTTCAGTTTTAGTGGTGTCTTTTTTATCTTTACTGATCTTTTCAGATAAATCACCCGCAGCTTCTTTGGCATT
>JANTFO010000143.1 GCA_024763365.1 Flavobacteriaceae bacterium | reverse complement strand
TTTCATATGGCTTTGGATAAATTCTATGGCCCTGCCGATAAATTAAAAGAACTTATTGACCTGTATCACCAAAATGGTATTGCGGTTATTTTAGATGTGGTTTTTAATCATGCTATGGGTAGAAATCCTTATGTAAGAATGTATATGGATGACCCGGATGGAGATGGTTGGGGCGGACCTAGTTCAGAAAGTCCTTATTTCAATGTGGAAGCAACACATTCATACAGTATAGGTAATGACTTTAACCATTCTTCAAATTACACAAAAGCATACGTAGAAAGAGTAATTGAGTACTGGATTGAAGAATTTAAAATCGACGGGTTCCGTTGGGATTTGACCAAAGGTTTTACTCAAAATTGTACCGGAAGTGAATCTTGTACCAATGCTTACCAACAAGACAGGGTTGATGTTTTAAAAGCTTATGCTGATTTTTCATGGTCTGTAGATCCTACACATTATGTTATATTCGAACATCTTGGTGTTGATAACGAAGAACAACAGTGGGCCAATTATAAATTAGGGGAAGGTAAAGGAGTGATGATGTGGGGTAAGATGACTGATCCGTATAATCAGTTGACTATGGGTTATGGTTCAGATTCAAATATTAACCGAATGGGACATCTTAGTAGAGGCTTTACCGATAAAAGATTGATTGGCTATGCTGAAAGTCATGATGAAGAAAGATTGATGTATAAAAATGTAAACTATGGAAATAGTACGAATTCTTCTCATGATGTTAAAGATCTTGATGTAGCACTTTCCAGAATGCCTGCATTGGGAGCTGTTACATTACCAATACCCGGGCCTAAAATGATTTGGCATTTTGGAGATCTAGGCATGGACAATTCAATTAATACTTGTACAGATGGTTCTGTAGATCCGGAATGTAGATTGGCTACCAAACCCCAACCCCAATGGGATGAAAACTGGTTGTCAGATACGGATCGTAATCAGATATATTACGCATGGGCACGACTCAATTCGTTAAAAATTCAAGAACCGGTATTTGAAGGTGATTACAGTATAGATTCCGGTGATTTGACTCCGAGAATTTATATCTGGGATGATGCTTTACCTACATCTCAGTTAAAAAATGTAGTGATACTCGCCAATTTTGATGTGAATACTCAAAGCATTGTACCGGATTTTCCTTATACAGGTACCTGGTATGATTTGATGGATAATTCAGCCTTGAATGTTTCCGGAACAACTGATCCTATCAGTATTGAGGCGGGAGGATTTAGAATTTACGGAAATAAAATGGCTACAGCAGCTGTCAATGATGAGCTTTTAGCCAGTAGTATTAAACTATTTCCTAATCCGGCAAATCATAGTTTCCAAATAAATATGGATTTGAATGAAGTAAGGATTTTTGATACTTCTGGTAAATTGATCAAATCTTTTAGTAATTATAGTGAGAATCAAATTTTAGATTTGGATCAGATACAACCTGCTTTGTATTTTGTTAATATGAGGACCAATACTTCCAGTATTACCAAAAAACTCATTGTAGAATAGGCTGTTGCTAAGATATTAATTAAAGTAAAAGCTGCTTTCGGGCAGCTTTTTTTATTAAATTTGTTTAGCCTTCTAAACTTAAAATGCTTAAAGAGTGATGAATTATATCCTTTTAATAGGTTTTATTCAGGGATTTATTTTTAATCTTTATTCCATATTTACCGGCAAGTATAGAACAAAGTCTTTTTTATACATCAACCTTTGGGTTTTCTTTCTGTCTCTCAATAATTTACAGGCATGGTTGAGTGAAAGAGAAATGATGTTTAACAACTTTTTCTTAGACCATCTGCATACACCTTGGTATATTTTTTTAGCCCCCATGTTTTACCTTTTTTTAGTGAGATATTTACGCTTAAAAAAGAAAAAGATTATACTTAATACGCTTGTACTCTTTTTTGTGTTTAGCTTTTTGGTTAAGCTCATAGCCTTATTCATATTGAGAGATAAACCTGTTGATCACTTAAATAATTACCTTATTTACCACAACTATTTTGAAGAATCTGTGGGTTTTTTGATCACGGTAGGTATTTTTATTTTTAGTTATCTTATATACAGAAAAAAAGATGATTATCAATTAGTACGAAGTTTCGACAGTTTACAGTGGATCAAGACATTTTTTTTATTGAGCCTCATCGGGCTGGGGATTTGGCTATTTTGTGTTATTCATAATCTAGTGTACGATAATGAGTTCACAGAGTTTTTTTATGATATTTTAAGGCTTTATACCTCCTTTTTACTCTATTGGATTGCCTACAAAAGTACTTTACAACAAAGATTATTTGATGAAAGATATGCCATAAGGCAGGCTAGAATCATTAGGAAGGCTCCAATCCAAAAAACTAAAGATTTACAAAAAGAACTGAAGTATATTGAGGAGTATATCACTCAGAACCAGTCATATGTAGACTCGCAATTAAGCGTAGAACAATTAGCTGATGAGATGGAAATAAGTAGTGCAAAACTCTCTAAAATCATTAATCAAAGTTCCGGTAAAAACTTTTCCGATTATATCAATTCTTTTAGGGTTGAAAAAGCCAAAGAAATGTTACTTAACCCGGATTTTGACAGTTACACCATACTTTCCATAGG
>JANTFO010000142.1 GCA_024763365.1 Flavobacteriaceae bacterium | reverse complement strand
AAGTTGAAGCAGGAGATTCTATTTTGGTATTAGGCAAAACGGATACTAAAAATTTACTTTTGGCCAAAGACATTACCCAGATACTTTACCAGATTGCTGTTGGTGCAGCTGTGGTACTAAAAACATTTTAATACAGGGGATAGACAAGTTTAAAGGCTCATTACTAAAATTTTCTTGACACTCCTAAAAATTTTAAAAGCAAAAATTAACGCCTAAATAGCTATAATATCTCTGATTTAGGGGAAAGGCAAAAAATAAATTTATATAAACTTTCACATGAGATTTTATTTAAACTCCATAAGTGTCTAACTCACTACTTAGTAATAAAACATTTAAGGGATATGAATGAAAAATTATATAGAAATTGAAAATAGAAAAATTGGTTTACAGCATCCTCCACTTGTTATAGTTGAGATGGGAATTAATCATGAGGGCTCTTTAGAAACTGCTTTTGAAATGGTTGATGCTGCATGGAAAGCTGGTGCAGAAATGGTTAAGCATCAAACCCATGTAGTCGAAGATGAAATGAGCAAAGAAGCAAAAAATGTGATCCCGGGGAATGCTTCAGTATCAATTTATGAAATTATGGAGCGTTGCTCATTAAATGAAGAAGATGAAACAAAACTTAAGGATTACATAGAATCAAAAGGGATGATGTTTATAAGTACACCCTTCTCCAGAGCAGCTGCCGACAGACTTGAGCGAATGGGTGTCAGTGCCTACAAGATTGGCTCAGGTGAATGTAATAATTATCCACTTATTGAGCACATTGCTGCCTTCGGAAAGCCTATGATTGTTAGTACTGGTATGAATGATATAGCCTCAGTAAGAAAAACTGTTGATATACTAGAAGCATATAAAGTGCCTTATGCGCTACTTCACACTACAAACCTTTACCCTACACCTGTACATTTAGTTAGATTAGGGGCTATGCAAGAATTACAAGATGAATTTCCAAATGCTGTTATTGGTCTTTCTGACCATACTACATCTAATCGAGCCTGTTTTGCAGCTACTGCGCTTGGTGCGAGTATACTAGAAAGACATTTTACAGACAAAATGGAAAGACCTGGTCCAGATATTATAAATTCTATGGATCCAATAGCTTTAAAAGAATTAATTATTGGCTCTGAAGAAATATCAAAAATGCGTGGAGGCAAAAAAGAAGCTGCCAAAGAAGAACAAGTAACTATAGACTTTGCTTTCGCTACTGTCGTAACAACAAAACCTATCAAAAAAGGTGAAAAACTTACTAAAGAAAATATTTGGGTTAAGCGGCCAGGTACAGGTGAAATTAAAGCAGAGAACTATAATGATCTCTTAGGTAAAACCGTCTGCATAGATATAGATGAAGACGAACACTTAAGCTGGAGTAATTTGAATGACTAAAAACATTCTATTTTTATCTGGTACACGAGCAGACTTTGGAAAAATAAAAGC
This sequence comes from Flavobacteriaceae bacterium, assembly GCA_024763365.1. Lineage (GTDB taxonomy): Bacteria > Bacteroidota > Bacteroidia > Flavobacteriales > Flavobacteriaceae > DQTL01. The sequence continues at coordinate 1,181 of JANTFO010000142.1, read as the reverse complement.
TCTCATCCAAACAGTGAAGGATTTAGAAGGTTTTGAATATCAAATATTTATTACCGGCATGCACCTTCTGAAAAGATATGGCAGTACTCACAAAGAGATAACAAAAAGTGGATTCCAAAATATACATAAATTCATCAACCAACATATTGATGAACCGATGGAAATGATTTTAGCAAATACCATTCATGGACTTTCTAGATATATTCATGAAAATAGACCAGATATGATCATTGTTCATGGTGATAGAGTTGAGGCATTAGCTGGTGCCATTGTCGGAAGCATGAATAATATTTTAGTAGCCCATATTGAAGGTGGTGAAAGATCTGGTACTATTGACGAACTCATCAGACACTCTGTTACCAAACTTTCTCATATACATCTAGTTGCGAATGAAGAAGCAAAAAAAAGAATTTTACAAATGGGGGAAGACAAAAAAAGTGCTTATGTCATTGGATCTCCTGACATAGATGCGATGAAGTCTGATGACTTGCCATCAATATTTGAAACAAAGAAATATTATAATATTACTTTTGAAAACTACCATATAGTGATGTTTCACCCTGTAACAACTGAAGTTGAGCACTTTAAAGAATACGCAAAAAACTTAGTAGACGCACTCATTGAATCCAATGAAAACTTTATAATTATTTATCCAAATAATGATCATGGGACAAATCATATATTCTATGAATATAAAAGATTAGAAGAAGACAGTAAATTCGTAATATTCCCATCAATTAGATTTGAATACTTTTTAACTTTAATAGAACATGCAAAATCTCTCATAGGTAATTCTAGTGCAGGTATACGTGAAGCCCCTATTTACGGTGTACCATCAATTAATATTGGGACAAGACAAAATATGCGATATAAAAGTCCATCCATAATCGATACTGATTATGAAAAGGAAAATATTTTAAATGCAATAAAAAAAGTTGATAGTCAAACAAAAAGACATCCAAGTTGTGAATACTTTGGAAATGGAAAAAGTACAGATATGTTTAGAAATCTATTAAAAAATTCTGATATTTGGGAGCAGTCAGCCCAAAAAATATTTGTAGATATTGAGGAATAATAAGTTAAATGAAAACATCAGTTGTTGCAATAATTACTGCACGAGGTGGGAGTAAAGGGTTACCTCGTAAAAATGTGTTGGATCTTGCAGGCAAACCATTGATAGC
>JANTFO010000141.1 GCA_024763365.1 Flavobacteriaceae bacterium | reverse complement strand
ATCAGGGTATTGTATCACACTCCTCAAATAAATTTTGCCATGTAGTTTTGAATAGTTAAACAGCATGTTCCCTTCATTGAAAATATGCTCTCTGATATCAATATTCAATTGATTAAGATGGGCTAAACTTAGATTACTGTTTTGGGGGATATATCTAAAACAAACAATAGCAGATTCGGGGCTTGTAAAAAGTTCTAATTCTTTTTCCGCTTCTATAATATGGCTAAGAAGCCTGGCATTTTTATGTAGCTTTTCCACATGTTTTTCAAACTTTTTTTCTCCCAGGTATTTCCAGGATAGCCAAAGCTTAAAAGCTTCAGGCCGGCGACCTCCTTGTAAAGATTTTTGTCCTAAGTTAAAATCATTGTCCTCATCGTGGAACAAATAATCAGCACTGACGTGAAAAGCTTGATTCAAAACGCCTTTTTTACGTGTTAAGAAAGAAGCTGTGGAAAGGGGCATCCCCATCATTTTGTGAAAATTCCAAGAAACCGAATCGGCATGTTCAATGCCTTTAAGTTTAGTTTTTAATTGGTTTGAAAAAAGAAAAGAACCTCCATAAGCTGCATCTACGTGAAACCACATATTGTTTTCTTTTGCAATGGCCGATAGGGCTTCTAAGTTATCAAAACTACCCGATATTGTAGTGCCTGCGATACCGATTAACATCATGGGTAATTTGCCTGTTGCTTTTGCATTTTCTATACTTTTATTAAGTTCCGGTATGATAACTTTTGCATTTTCATCAGAAGGGATTAAATGGAGTGAATCTGTCCCCAAACCGAGATAATTAACCCCTTTAATAAAGGAGTAATGTGCTTGTTCTGAAATAAAAATGGCAGGTTCCAATTCTTTAAATAGACCTTTTTTCTTACTGCTTTGATAGGCCTGTTGCCTGGCTAAAAATAGGGCATTCATATTCGACTGGCTACCACCGGAAGTAAAAACCCCATCTCCCTCATCAGACCAGATTTTTTTGCTTAATACTTTGATAACTTCTTTTTCGATCATGGTCATCACCGGAGCTACTTCATAGGTGTAGATCGAGGTATTTAAAAAACTGATGATCAAATCAGCTACAAAGGCAATAGGCTGGACATTTCCAAACATCTGAGTCATGAAATTAGGATGGTTAAAAACCACACTGTTCTCGATAACTTTCTCGATCAATTCTTTGAGTTGGAATGCCTCAAGAGGCTGATTCTTTAGACTAAAATCAATTTTTTCTTGAAGGATTTCTGGTGCGTTAAAAACGCTGATTTTTTTTTCATAATTGACAGGTTCTTTGAGTAGTTTATCAATAAGTTTGGTAAGAATACCTGCCAATTCGTCAAAATTTTGGTCCATTAAATATGAATTGAGTCGCAAAAATACGTGCTTTTTTTCATTCTACAAATCAAATAAACTACTAACTTTAAAACATTAGATTGAAGAATCACTATTATTTAACAATTGTTCAGGATCATAGATTTGAGTCGTTCCATCTGCATCAATGTACATGAATATAACTTTGAGATCGGGATGGCCGGTTAAGAAGTTTTTTGCCTGCTCAAAACCCATTACCATAAAGGCAGTAGCATAGGCATCGGCCGTGGCGCAATTTGAACTAGAAATAACAGTGGCACTGAGCAGATCATTTTGTTCCGTAAAGCCCGTAATTGGATTAATAGTATGTACAAATTTATTACCTGACTCATCGATTTTAAAGCGCCGGTAATTTCCGGAAGTAGCCATAGCTTCATCCTGTATAGACAAGGATACAGCAATACTTCTCGTATTATCTGTCAAGGGTTTTTCTATTCCGATTACCCAATTTTTTTGATAAGGATTTACCCCTTTAGCACGTATTTCTCCACCAATTTCTACCATATAGTTTGAGATATTTTTGCTTTCTAAATAATCTGCAATTACATCAACGGCATAGCCTTTGGCTATAGCATTAAAATCTAAGTAAATATTGGGTACTATTTTGTAGAGTGTGTTGTTTTTTAAGGTTAATTTGTCCATCCCTACATATTGTAACAAACTGTCAACTTGGGAGGAATCAGGTAGTGAGGTGTTTTTTTGGGGGCCAAATCCCCAAGCATTTACCAAAGTGCCAATAGTAGGGTCAAAAAGGCCGTTTGTATCATTGTAAATGTTTTTTGCTAATTGGAAAACTTTTTTAAAGTGTGCATCAATTACTATGGAATCATTCCCGGCATTGAAAGTAGAAATAATTGAATTTTTATGGTAGGTTGACATGGAATGATTAATCACCCCAAAAAGACTGTCTATAGCTTTCTCATAATTTACCTGACTATCATATTTCACTTGAAAAGTGGTGCCTAAAGCCTTACCTTGTAAATGTATGTAATCTTGCTTGTGCTTGCATGAAATGAAAAGTAAAGAGGAAAATAGAACAGTAAAAAAGAACTTATTTATCATTTGTGGTAGTTTTTAAGTATTTCAGCTATAATTTCTTCAGTTAATTGATAATCTTTCAAAAGCGGGTAACCTTCCCACCTTATATAACCCTGAGGATCAATAATAACGGTATGTGGAATAGCTCGGATACGGTATTTGTTATAAGTTCTTTTTTGAGAATCAATGGCTGAATAATATTGAATTAGTTTTTGATATGGTTTTAGTTTTTCTAA
>JANTFO010000140.1 GCA_024763365.1 Flavobacteriaceae bacterium | reverse complement strand
ATCGTGGTTTTTATTATTTCAAAATCCTCATCATAGGGCATGGTCACTTCCAGTTCCAGCCGTACGACGCCTTTTTCGGAGTAGTTGGTAACTGTGCCGTCTGTTACTTTTGCATTCGGAATGATGAGTGTTTTTAATCCGGGGGTGATTACTTTGGTTGCAAAAATCCCGATTTCTTCCACTTTACCAAAACGCTCATCGATGTCTACATAGTCTCCCACTTTGTAGGGTTTTAAAGTCAGGATAAGAATGCCGGATGCAAAGTTGCCCAAGCTTCCTTGTAAAGACATACCTATGGCAAAACCTGCAGCAGCCAAGACAGCGACCAAACCAGTTAAATCGGCCCCTAAAACGGTAGCTATAACCATCAATATGGCTAACTTCATAATCACATCCAGGATGGAAATTAAAAATGGCCTGATATCGTCAGAAAAACCGGCCTTAGTAAAAGTTTTATCCAATAAGGAGACCAGTTTGTTGATGATTTTAAAGCCAATCCAAAAAATGAGAATGGCTAAGGCAATTTTTGGCAGGTAGAAGATTATTTTATCGATTGCAATTTGATAATATTCCGAGAGTTTTTCCATTATTTAAACTATTTTTGCAAAAATATCATTTTTTATAAAATTACTTCTTAACGGATATAATTAACAGCTCATTATTATGGATAAAATTTATGAAATCCTGAATTATAATTTGATAAGCATCGGGAGCTTTCATTTAAGCCTAAAAGCATTCCTGGGTGTAATATTGGCCATTATTTTGGTCAATTTCATTTTAAATTTGATTCGCAAAGTCGCCACGCGAAAGTTGAGTGCCGATGACAAATTGAAGTTCGTTTCTTTTTTTGAATTTATCAAGTATTTCATTTATGTAGGTGTTGTAATTTTTACCTTAAATGAGTCCGGTGTAAAACTAACCGGAATTATTGCCGGTGCTGCTGCCTTAATGGTAGGTGTTGGTTTGGCTTTACAAACCTTTTTTCAGGATATCATCAGTGGGGTTTTTATTTTGTTGGATCAATCAGTGCATGTAGGCGATATCATTGAAATTGAGGACAAAGTAGGAAAAGTGACCCATATATCATTACGAACCACCAAAGCCCTAACCATAGAAAATAAAGTATTGGTGATCCCTAATCACAAATATTTGACCAATACACTTTACAATTGGACACAGAACTCAGATATAACTCGAGAGTCTGTAGTAGTTGGGGTTGCCTATGGTAGTGATGTACATTTGGTTAAAAAACTACTATTACAAGCTGCTGAAGAAGAACCCTCAGTACTTCCAAAACCCGCCTCTTTGGTGTTATTTGATGATTTTGGGGATAGTGCATTGGTCTTTAAACTTATCGTTACCCTTGATGACAGTTTTAATACGGTTAAAACGCTTAGTAATCTACGTTTTTCTATTGATAAACTCTTTAGGGAAAATAATGTGAGTATACCTTTTCCACAGCGGGATGTACATATTATACAGAAGTAGAAATAGCGCTTAATTTATAATAATAGTTTAAAGTAAAAACGGATATTCAAAAGAATTATTTGAAAAGTTATCATTCTGGAATCATCATAGTTTAAACCCAAAAGTTAAAAGACCAGTCGGTAGCAGCCAAAAAAGAAGCCAATAGAAAAATAGCGCATATAATATTGAAATAATGCCTTTTAATATTAGATTCCTCGTAATTCGTTCCTCACTCTTAATACCGACATATTAGTAAATTTCTACCGCTTCCTTATCTTAAACACCATGACTGCTAAAGGAGAAATAGTGATTGCCGCAGAATAAGCCCTACCGTTCCAGGGAGTCACATCGATATTGATCAATTCCTTATTGAGCACACCACTGCCACCATACTTTTCATCATCAGAATTGAAGACCTCTTTGAGTTTAGCTTTGACGGGTAATCCTATTTTATAATTCTCTTTGATTACGGGGGTGAAATTGCAAACGACGACTAACATATCATCTGCTTTTTTCCCTTTTCGAATATATGAAATGACGGAATTTTCACTATCGTCAAATGAGATCCACTCAAAACCTTCCGGAGAAAACTGTTTTTCATATAGTGCAGGTGAATTTTTGTATAATTTATTGAGATCGGCTACACATGCCTGTATACCTTGATGCACGGGGTAGTCTAACAAATGCCATTCTATGCCGGTATTGAAATTCCACTCATTACCCTGGCCGATTTCAGCACCCATAAAAAGTAATTTGGTGCCTGGATGGGTAAACATATAAGAAAACATCAAACGCAAGTTGGCAAAACGTTGCCATTCGTCACCCGGCATACGGTATAGTAATGATTTTTTACCGTGTACTACTTCATCATGAGAAAGGGGCAACATAAAGTTTTCTGTAAAGGCATAGGTCATCGAAAAACTGATATCATTCAGGTGGTATTGACGATGTATCATGTCTTTCTTGAAAAAATTCAACGTGTCATGCATCCAACCCATCATCCATTTCATGCCAAAGCCCAGCCCATTATCAAATACAGGCCGTGAGACTTTGTTAAATGAAGTACTTTCTTCGGCTATCATTTGTATATCAGGGAAAAACTTATAAACGTTTAAATTGAGTTCTTTAATAAATTCTATAGCTTCTAAATGTTCCCTACCACCAAATTTGTTAGACTCCCATTCCCCATCTTTCCTTGAGTAGTCTAGGTA
>JANTFO010000139.1 GCA_024763365.1 Flavobacteriaceae bacterium | reverse complement strand
ATGAGTTGGTTTAATACAGATAAAAAAGACAAGCGCTATAAACTCAAAGATATCAACACTTTTTCCTGGGATCAATCTACGGTAAACAGGAAGAAATTCCGTAAACTTTTTGACCGAGATGAGTTGAATTATGTGAGTGTGCAATTGGAGTTTTTCAACAAACTTTTTGATGAAAAAGACTGGAAAACCAAAGTGGGTTTCAAGGCCTTTTCGTTGGAAGATGACAAAAAGACTAAAGAGCATTGCGCCACTTCGGAAGAACACGAGATCAAAAAAGATCAAAATATAGTCAAGCTGGAATTTGGCTGGGGCAATGAGAAATATGGCTCTTTTTGGAAAAAAGGTGCTTATCGCTGGGAAGTTTTTATTGATGATGAGTTGGTTGGCAGTACCGATTTTTATGTGGAGGATGCCGGTAGGGTCACTACGGAAAACAACCCTTATTTCGAGGTGGTTTCCCTAAAAACCTATGAAGCACCTGCAGGAGATTTAAAAATTGAGGAGCGTCGTTATTTGCGTTCGTTCAATAAAAAATTGTCACGTTACATTATGGGCGAGTTGAAATTTCGGTCCAAACTCACCACAGGTTTTCCCTGTGAATTGCATTTTATCTTTTACGACGACACCGGTTTGTTGGTAGGAAAAGTAGATTCTTATTCTTTTATCGAGCCAACAGAGGAAGATATGGATCATGTGATCACGGCAGGCTGGGGGAGTGCCAAAGGAAATAGCTGGTTGAAAGACAATTACAGCCTGGAAGTCATCTTTATGGATACAGTAGTGGCGATGATTCCTTTTTCTGTTGGAGATAAGGATGTGGATAGAAATGAAGTCTCAGAAGCACTGCTTAATCAGGATGTGGGTAACTTTTTCCGGCTGGGTGACTCTAAATCCACTTCCAGTGACTCATCGGATGTTACGCAAAAGGCTAAAACAGAAAAGGATACACCCGAAGTGGATACGCGATCATTGGAAGAAATACTGGACGACCTTAATGCTTTGATCGGTTTGCAATCCATCAAATCACAGATTAACAAATACATAGATTATGTAAAATTCGTCCAATACCGAAAAGAAAAAGGTATTCAGGGTGCCGATGATGAGATCAACCTGCACAGTGTATTTATGGGTAATCCCGGTACGGGTAAAACCACTGTCGTTCAGTTACTTGGAGGGATTTATAAAGAATTAGGTTTATTGTCTAAAGGGCATGTTTTAACGGTCAATAGTAATGAGATCATTGCCAGTTATGTACGCCAAACAGCCGAAAAAACGAAAAAGTTTATCGAAAAAGCCCGTGGTGGTATTTTGTTTATCGATGAGGCTTATATGTTGTATAAAGAGGATGCTCCCAATGATTTTGGTCCTGAAGCTATTACGGTTTTACTTACTGAAATGAGTGACGGTCCCGGTGATATTGCGATAATGTTGGCCGGTTACCCTAAAGAAATGGACAAATTTGTCAACTCCAACCCCGGTTTAAAATCCCGTATCAGAAATTATTACCACTTCAATGATTACACCCCGAATGAGTTAGTAGCCATTGGTTCTTATGCTGCTAATAAAAAAGGTATAGAATTGACAGAGGCAGCGAAAGATAAACTACACAAGATCGTCACTGAAGCTTACCGTAACAGAGATGAAAGCTTTGGTAATGCACGGTTTGTCAATGCCATTTTGGAAGAAGCCAAGATGAATTTGGGTATTCGTATTGTGAGGGATTATGATCTGGATAAAGTGGATAAAAAGCTGCTCTCTACCATTGATGTGGAAGATATTTCTTATGTGAGCCCGGGTGAAATAACTTCTCAACTAAATTTTGATATCGATCAGTATTTGTTAAATGAAGCCATGGAGGAACTCAACCAATTGATCGGTTTGGAAAACATCAAGCAGGAAGTAAATGAACTGGTCAAGTTGACACAATATTATCGAGAGAGTAAGCGGAATGTACTTCAGGCTTTTTCATTACACGCCGTCTTTTTGGGTAATCCGGGAACCGGAAAAACAACCATTGCCCGAATCATGGGTAAGATCTACAAAGCCCTCGGCTTGTTGGAACGCGGCCATGTGGTAGAAGCAGACAGTTCGCAATTGATCGCCGGCTATGTAGGCCAGACCGCCATCAAAACCAAAGAATTGATCAAAAGTGCCATGGGTGGTATCTTATTTATTGATGAAGCCTACGCCATGACCGATGCTACATCTGGTGGAAAATCCAATGATTTTGGCAAAGAAGCCATCGCTGCATTGATCAAAGAGATGGAAGACCATAGGGGTAAATTTGGCGTGATCGTAGCCGGATATACCGATAATATGAAAGGCTTTTTGGAAGCCAATCCGGGTATCAAATCACGTTTTGACCGTACTTTCCACTTTAAAGATTTTACCCGGGATGAATTGTGGGAAATAGCGGTGATCATGTTTGAGCAAAAGGGTTTAAAAATTGATAAAGAAGCGACGAAACATTTATTGGCATACATCACGGCATTACACCAAAACAAGAATAAATTCTTTGGCAATGCACGTTCTATCCGTAAAATAGTGGAAAAAGCCTTTAGGAATCAGGAGTTGAGAATGGCAGTATTAGACAAGGCCAAACGCACTCAAATAGCTATGGAAACCTTGACTTTAGATGATGTGAAAGAATTTGATATTGACAAAATTGACATGGGTGGTAGACAAAAAATCGGGTTTTA
>JANTFO010000138.1 GCA_024763365.1 Flavobacteriaceae bacterium | reverse complement strand
CCATGTCCATGGGTTCCACATATAACTTTCCTGTTTTTTGTGGTATTAACAACATCTTTTTTAAAGTGTAATACCGCATACTTTTCCCCTGATATTCTCCGGTTTGTTCTTCCTGTCCTTTGATACTTATTTCCTGATTCCAAAAACCTTCGTATTTAGGAATTTCGTTGAATTGGGTGTTGTAAAAGCCAACTTGTTTTGAAAAGTAAAGTCTGTATTCTACATAAATAGCTTCACCCAAAAAGGGATTTGTTTTGGATACATGGGCTACAAGGTGTATGTTTTCTTGAGCCAGATACTTCGGATCGTTGGGATCTTTTGGGAGCTCAACCTTGTCAGTAACAATAACCTCTACAGCGTTTGATTTAATGATATTACCCTTATATTCTATGCTGGCTGGAGGTATTGTAAAGGTTCCTTTAGCTTTAGGCTCAATAAAGTAAATATATGATTGTGAAAAAGTGGATTTTCCATTGATCCACGATTGGCTCACAGATGAGCTGGGACCGGCTACAACCTTAAAATTATCAAAATTAGGGGCTTTAAAATTGTCAGCGCCGTTTTGGTTAATAGTATATTCAATCTTTAATCGTTGATTGACACCTAAGGTGTTTTTGCTTACAACAGCAGTAAAAGAGACCTCATCCTGAGCAAAGGATGTTAAAGTGATGAGACACAAAAATAACAGATATGTAATTTTGTTTTTCACAGATGAAAATTTTCCACCTGCAAAAATCGAAAGATGAACGAGATAACCCAAAAACGGGCTGAAAAACTTTTGTTAAAAATTAAACTCTAATTTTAGAATCAATAATAATAGTCACGGGGCCATCATTGATAAAATCTAATTGCATCATGGCACCAAATTCACCGGTTTGGATGTTTTTGCCAAATTTATCTTCTAAAGACGATATAAATTTTTCATAAAGCGGAATAGCCGCATCAGGTTTGGCAGCCTTGATATAGGAGGGGCGGTTGCCTTTTTTGGTGCTGGCATGTAAAGTAAATTGACTTACGAGAATAATATCGCCATGTATATTCTTAACAGATAGGTTCATCTGGTCATTAGTATCATTAAAAATGCGGAGATTTACAATTTTTTGACTTAACCAGTCGATGTCCTCTTGTCCGTCTTCCTGTTCTATGCCGAGTAAAATCATCAATCCTTGCCCAATTTGAGCTTTTATTTTTCCCTCAATGATGACTTTTCCTTTTGTGACTCGTTGGATGACTGCTTTCATGTGTCTAAATATTTGTTTTTTATTTGTGACACATGGAATTCGCTATGATTCATTGCTCTGTGTATCAAGAATTGTAGTGCTCTTTTCATCTTATATATACATTTCACCGGTATATTTCATCTTCCTCCATCATTCCCAGATAGTTTTCGTATCGGCTAAGGGCTATTTCTCCATCTTCAACGGCCTTAATGACAGCACACTTTGGTTCAGTAGTATGAGTGCAATTGTGAAATTTACATTGTCCCTGCAAGGCAAACATCTCCGGGAAGAAATGCCAAATCTCCTCTTTGTAAAAATCGTATAAACCAAAACCTCTAATTCCAGGAGTATCAATGATATAGCCACCAACACTTAAAGCAAACATTTCGGCAAATGTCGTGGTGTGTTGACCCTGTAAATGGGCTTCTGAGATGTCTTTGGTCTTGAGGTTTAGTGCAGGCTCTATCTTATTGATCAAAGTAGATTTTCCTACACCGGAATTACCGACAAAAAGTGAGGTCTTATCTTTCATTTTAGCTTTGACCAAATCGAGGTTTTCACCGGTTTCTGCAGAAACAGTAATACAGGTATAGCCTATTTTTTCATAGATATTTTTAAGTTCATCCAATTCCTCTTTCAATGACCGGTCATAAATGTCGATTTTATTAAACAGGATGATTACCGGAATACGATACGCTTCGGCACTGACCAAAAAACGATCGATAAAAGCGGTGTAGGTTTTTGGATTTTCCAGCGTAACTAACAAAAATGCCACATCAATATTGGCAGCCAGAATATGGCTTTGCTTGGATAGGTTGACCGACTTTCGGATGATGTAATTTTTCCGGTCATGAATATGGTTGATCACGCCTTTTGTTTGATCGGCTTCCAATTCAAAATCAACAAGATCACCTACAGCGACAGGATTAGTGCTTTTAATGCCTTTAATCTTAAATTTACCTTTGATGCGACATTCAAAAACCTGCCGATCTGGGGTTTCTACAATATACCAACTTCCGGTAGATTTGATTACGGTTCCTGTCATAGGGCAAAAATACCAAAATTATGATTTACCATTATGGGTTTTTTACGGGAAAAGAACGCACATATGAAGGGTGAATCTTTTGTGTTTGTTGCATTTCCTGAGCAGCAAATTGAGGGAGATTCGGGTTTCTGGTTAATTCCCTGCCATAAGCGACCAGATCACAGGCATTTTCTTTAAGAATCCTGTTACCTTCTTTAATAGTAGTGATATAGCCCACCGCAATAACCGGGACATTGCATTCTTTTTTGATTTGAGCCGCATAAGGAATTTGATATAGCGGTTTTATTTTCGGCATCAAATCTGGTTTTGCTTGATTTCCCCCTGCAGAAACATGGATATAGGCAATTTTCCCTTCCAATTGGTTGGTTAATTTGATGCTATCTTTAATATCCCAACCGCCCGTTGTCCATTCACTGGCAGAAATACGAACCCCAA
>JANTFO010000137.1 GCA_024763365.1 Flavobacteriaceae bacterium | reverse complement strand
CACTTGCTTCTAAAGTGTGTTTGAGCAAAACCATACGGCCTCCATACCAAAGAACTACTCCAATGACGAGGATGCCTAAAAATTCACTAATAGGCACAGCAAGATTTTGACGGTGCAACAGGCGGTTGTTTATATGGTAAAACCTTTTGGTGGAAGCCTGAAACTTTTTAGTAAAGAAGTTCTCGGCAGTAAAAGCTTTGATGATTCTCAAGCCACTTAAAGTCTCTTCAATGAGGGATAAGAAATACCCCTGTTCTTGCTGCGCTTCCTGAGAATGCTGACGTAATTTCTTGCCTACATAAGAAATGACAGTACCTGAAACCGGTATGAATAAAAGAATAAAAATACTCAACTGCGTATTGATCAAGAACATGCCCAGCAGTGTAAAGATGATGGTTAATGGTTCGCGTACCAATAACTCCAAAATAGTTAGAAAGGAATATTGCAATTCTAACACATCCGAAGAAAGGCGAGCCATGATATCTCCTTTTCTCTTTTCAGAGTAGTGAGACAAGGGAAGCTCCAGCGTTTTTTGGTACATATCATTTCTAATATCTTTTAACACCCCATTTCTAAGGTAAGCTAAAAAGAATTTTGCGAGATAACCAAAGAGATTTTTAAGGAGAAAAATAATGATTACAGCCCCTATCATATAGAGCAAGGCCATTTGTTCACCCTTTGTATCACTTAGCATTGTGATGAAGTAATTCATCGAGGATTCGAAGTAGGACTTTGCATGTGAGATGCCTTCCCATTGTGGTTTGACACGGATGATGTTCTTTTTGTCAAAAAGCACATTCAACATGGGTATCAATGCCAAAAATGAGAGTACACTAAATATGGCATACAAGCTATTACTTATGATGTTTAAAAAAGCGTAAACTTTATACGGATAGGCGTATTTGAGTATTTTTCTAAAGTAATTCACTCAGTTTTATAAATTTATTTAACCTGTAGTTCTTTGATGATCCTTTCAATTTTTCTATCTAATTCAAGTTCTCTTTTTCCAGCATTTTCAATACTCTCTAATGCTGAATTAACACTAATATAGAACTTAATTTTGGGCTCTGTACCACTGGGACGAGCTGCTACTTTACTACCAGATTCTGTATAGAAAATCAATACATTTGATTTTGGGAAATCTAAAGTATGAATTTCGTTGTTTTTTAGATCAGTACATGTCGAATTGAGGTAATCATAGACTTGCGTGACGGGTTCATTGTCAATTGTCTTTAGAGGATTGGTACGCCAATTCTCCATCATCTGTTTGATCTCTTCCGCTCCTTTTTTCCCTTTGCGAACTAGAGCGATCAGATGTTCTTTATAGTAGCCGTGTTTGACATACAATTGTAATAATTCCTCATAGAAGGAGCTGCCATTGGCCTTAGCATCGGCTGCAATCTCACAGGCTAAAAGGGCTGCTGTAACCGCATCTTTATCACGGTTAAAATCTCCTACCATATAACCAAAACTTTCTTCACCACCACCGATAAATGTTTTTTTCCCCTCGGCTTCACGGATCATCTTGGCGATCCATTTAAAGCCGGTGAGACCAACTTGAGTTTCTACCCCATAAGAATCAGCAATCTTTTTAACCAAGTCAGTGGATACGATCGTAGAACCGACAAATTCTTTACCTTGTAGTTTTCCTTCTTGTTTCCACTTATTCAATAGAAAATTGTCCATCATACACATGCTTTGGTTCCCATTCATCAATTGCATTTCACCATTGAGGTTTCTAACGGCTATACCCACTCTGTCTGAATCAGGGTCGGTCCCAATAACGATGTCAGCATTTATATCCTCTGCTAATTCCAATGCCATTTTCAAGGCTGCCGGTTCCTCAGGATTTGGTGAAGCTACGCTAGGGAAATCTCCATCGGGTTTTTCTTGTTCTTTAACAATGTGTACTTGCGTATATCCGGCTCTTTTCAACACTTCCGGGATCAGTTTTATAGAGGTGCCGTGTAGAGAGGTAAAGACCACTTTTAGTTTATTTCGTCCTCTTGTGCTTTCAAATCTTCCATTTTCTAAAGATGCTTTCCAGAAAGCTTCGTCCATTCCCTTATCAAGATAGCTGATTTTTGATTCATCCGCTTCAAAATTGATTTTTCTGTAGTCTAAAGTATTGATTGTATCGACTATCTCTCTGTCTTCAGGTGGTACGATTTGTCCTCCGTCATTCCAATATACCTTATACCCGTTGTATTCCGGGGGGTTGTGTGAAGCTGTTAATACAATGCCCGCATCACAATTGAGGTGTCTTACGGCAAAAGACAATTCTGGAGTAGGACGCATTTCTTTAAATAAATAGACTTGTATCCCATTTGCCGATAGCACATCTGCGACTAACTTGGCAAAAGTGTCAGAATTATGACGACAATCATAACCAATGGCAACTTTTAAGGTTTTTTCCGGAAAACGTTTTTGGAGATACATGGCCAATCCCTGTGTAGCTTTACCATAGGTGTATTTGTTCATTCGATTGGTCCCGGCTCCCATAATACCGCGCATACCACCTGTACCAAATTCCAGGTCTTTATAAAAGCGGTCGGTAAGTTCGTCAGTTTGATCCTTTTGGATTAGTTGGGAAATTTCTGCTTGAGTTTCCGCGTCAAAAGGTGCTTGGGTCCAAAGTTTTGCTTTATCTAGAATTGTCATGGGTTTTAAAGTATTAAATAACGAAAAACAAAAATAGGAATTTT
>JANTFO010000136.1 GCA_024763365.1 Flavobacteriaceae bacterium | reverse complement strand
ATGTATGGTGGAAGGCTTTTGCAAAAAGTACATTCAGTCCGTAGATGGGCTGGAGAGTACCGCGATGGGATTACAGGTTGAGATACTTTTGCCTTGGATAGAGAAATGAGCGATATTTTTTCAACGAAAAAACGTTCTGAAATAATGTCCAAAATTCATTCTAAAGAAACTAAACTTGAAATTATTGTTAGAAAATTTTTGTTTAACCATGGGTTTAGATATCGTAAAAATGATAAGAGGTATCCCGGTAAACCTGATATTGTATTGCCAAAATATAAAAGCATAATTTTTGTTAATGGGTGTTTTTGGCATGGGCATGATTGTCCAGCGGGGAAATTACCTGAAACAAGACATGAGTTTTGGAAAGATAAAATTACTAAAAATAAATTAAGGGATAAAAAAAATATCCAGCAATTACAATCTGATGGTTGGAGAGTTATTGTATTATGGCAATGTGAAATAAAAAATAAAAAATTATTGGAAAGTACGTTGTCTAAACTTATAAAAACTTTACGGTCTGAATGAAAAAAATGTCAATTTGAAAGATTTTTCTCTTTAGTAAAAAAAATTTAGTAACATCTAACATCTTAAATTAAAAAGGTATAATGATGACTAAAATAGGAAAGAATGTAGGTAGGCAACTTAGTATGAATTTTATACCAAAATTAAAAAATCCTGATTCAAATCATAAAAGAATTTATAAATCCATAGATTTGTTTGCCGGTATAGGAGGTATTCGTTTAGGGTTTGAACAGACCGGCAGAATAGACAATATTTTTTCTGCTGAAATTGATAAATATGCCTGTCAAACATATTATACAAATTTTGGAGAAGCTGCCCAGTGTGATATTACCAAAATTGATGAGAAAAGTCTGGAAGACTTCGATCTACTTTTGGCAGGTTTTCCATGTCAGGCTTTTAGTATAGCAGGTAAAAAAGCAGGTTTTGAAGATACGCGAGGAACACTCTTTTTCGATGTTGCTCGTATTATTAAAGAGAAGCAGCCCAAAGCATTTTTATTGGAAAATGTAAAAGGGTTAATTCAGCATGACAAGGGTAAGACCTTTAATACAATTATGAAAGTATTACAGGATGATCTTGGTTATAAAGTTGACGCTAAGTTATTAAATGCAAAAGACTTCAATGTGCCACAAAAAAGGGAAAGGATTTATATCGTTGGTTTTAAAAATGAATCTGATTTTATATTTCCTCAACCATTAAAATTAGAAAAAAGTGTTAAAGATATTATGGAAAAAGAAAAAGTTTCAGGTAAGTATTACCTTTCTACAGTTTATCTACAAACACTTATAAATCACAAAGAGAGACACCTCAGTAAAGGAAATGGCTTCGGTTATGAGGTTTTGGAAAAAAATGGCGTTTCTAATACCCTCGTAGTAGGTGGTATGGGAAGAGAACGAAATCTTGTATATGATGATCGACTAACAGACTTTACACCTGTTACAAATATTAAAGGTGAAATAAATAGAGAATATATTAGACGTTTGACTCCAAGGGAATGGGGGAGATTACAAGGTTTTCCTGATACATATAAAATTCCTGTTAGTGATGCACAGGCATATAAGCAGTTTGGAAACTCTGTTTGTGTACCAGTGGTACATGCAATTGCAGAGGAAATAATAAAGGCTTTAGATAGACAGGAAGAGAAAATTGCAGACAAGGTAAGTGCATGAGTACTGAAGAAATTTTTTTAGACAAAGAGATAGTCAAAGGCAAAAATACCAAAACACTCAAGGTATTTTCTAAATTAATTCCGGATTTTACTGTACTTGGAAACCTTCACCCCTCTGAATATATAAATAAACTATGGAATAAATATCAAGATGAATGTGATGAAGATAATAGTATTAATGGAAAAATTTTTGAGTATATTCTTATTTCATTATTAATCAATAAAAATATTATGCCTCATTATGTTCAAGCAAAAGTTGCTTTTGTACCTAATGTTGACTTTGATTTACTTATTTATTCTAAAGAAAAAATGATTGCACTAAGTGTAAAAACATCATTACGTGAACGTTATAAACAAGCAGATTTGGAAGCTATTGCACTTAAATATGTACATCGAAAAGCAGAAAACTATCTCATTACATTAAACTCTAGCGAGGCAGCTAGTGTTAACAATAAAATAGAAAATGGTGATGTAATTGGTATTGATAAAGTGATAGATGCAAATAGTAAAAATATGGATGATTTTATTGATATGTTGCAAAATATAGATTGTGTTAAAGCAGGCAAGGTTGACATTGTAAATGCCATGAGTATAGTAGATTAGAAATGTACGAAAAAGAACTCAAAGCACTGCACAGAGCCGGGCGATTTAGAGAACGTAAGCTCTTTGACGAGACTCTGGAAGATCTTGCTTCCAATGATTATCTGGGATTGTCAACCAACAAAAAACAGTTTAAAAAAGCAGTGAAGCTGGTCAAAGAGTATGAGACATTTTCTTCCAAAGCGAGTATGCTGGTCAACGGCTACCATCCCATCCATAAGCTTTTTGAAGAAACCATGGCTGAATTCAATGGTTTTGAAGAAGGATTGGTAGTGGGTTCGGGATACCTTGCCAATATGGCACTCATTGAAGCTTTGGTGCGCAAAGGCGATATGCTTTTCATGGATGAGGAGTACCATGCCTCCGGAGTGATGGCGGCTGAGCTATTGGGTGATAGAGTTGTAAAGTTCAAACACAATGATGTCG
>JANTFO010000135.1 GCA_024763365.1 Flavobacteriaceae bacterium | reverse complement strand
GAATGCATGCTTGATTTATCCGCATGATGGTCCAAGCTGGCGCAGCCTGATAATAGCGAGGCCCCTGTTACTAATAACAATACACTTCTCTTCATTTATTACCTCTTAGGTTTGATTACTTAACTATTGTGATTCTTTTAGTCACCAACGCTAAAATAAGCCGCGCGCTTTTTACGTCGGCTGTATTTTCTTGTTATGACCGCCGGGGGTCAATTTGTATATGACAAGAAAAAAACAAATTAGCAACATAACTGATATTGCCAATAAAATACTTGAAAGCTCCTTGTAAATGCAGACATAGCTAGCAAACAATAATGGTGCCGAACATAGGCAGATGTAGAATATCTTTATCAAATTTGATGCCCTGCCTCCGGGTTGCGTTGCTTTAATTAACTCTCGCATCTGAGGGAAGTTGGCATTCCTCCCTTCAATAGGTTCGCGAGCGTCAAACCAAGCGTTTAAAAGTTTTTGGTAGATTTGTAAATCAAGTATCCATAGTACCAAAACCCCTATTGACCCAACCCAACATAGCAGAATAAGAAGATGGTCTACTGGTATCCCTTCTCTAATGGTTTTCTCAAGCAAAAAACCAACACCGGCAAATGTTGCCAGGAGCCAAGTTGAAGCAAGCGCGCGTATTTTAAAGCAGAGATTATTAAAATGATGTTCAGCTTCTGTTATTGTCTTTAAGATTTCCCAATCTTCATTCATTGCAGTAATCTCTTGCTGTCATAACGCTCCAAATCACCGGTTGCAAAAAGTGGCGGGGCTTTTGCGTAAGCAAAAATGGCATGCCACTTTTTGCAATCCGTGTGCATTTGAATTGTTAGAGCTTTTATTGATTGGAACAAGATAATGTAATATCGATTGGAATTTTAGGGAAGATGATTTGCTTTTGCACTGAGACAGGTAATATAACAGTATCCATTCCTAAAGTTGTGAAGTAACCACTTAATAAATTAAAAACATTGCCTTCAATTTCTTGAGATGCAGTATATTTTATAAGCGCTGACTTGCATGGACAATCCATTTTATTATTTTCGTGTTTTACAGACACATTAATAACTACAGGTTCCTCCTGTATGTTTAGACGCCAACTTTCAAAGCCAAGGCAACCTTTAATGGGATTATGAATTGTCACATTATTTTTTTCCGCTGAGCATGCAAATGAGGAAAATAAAAATACTATTAAAATACTAGATTTTAGTGCCGCCATTTGTTGACCTCCCAGAAATATATTTAACACTAAGGAGTATTGTTTGTTTTTTTTGGGATGCATATTCTTTACGCAAGTGACTAAATATCAAAGTATCTACCTCAATACAGCCATGACTATAACCTTTAGTTGAATCATGCAGGTAAAACCCACCTCGTTTGATAGGTGCACAGCTTTTTTTTGTTGCCTCATCAGCAGGCTCCATTCTTGCTCTGTTTTTACCCCAATTAGCCCAGTATGACTCGCAATGCCCAGCTTTAACTCCTCTTGGTATTTCTTGAATTCCCCATGAAGGTTTTAATGCACAGATACCCCTGCCATCATCTTTCGCCAACCCATGATCGGCCATGTAAACTTTATATACACCTTCTGGAACTGGTCCAGCATCAGGAATACATTGCTCTCCAGGTATTTGATGAGCAGGCATACCTGAAGTAGCTTTGAATGCAAGGCCTTTGGCATTCCATCTTACAAATTGGCCATCATAAGTCAGTGTAATTTTCATTTTTTCTCCTTTTTCCTTGTACTGGCTTTGCTCTTACGATCAAGCTGTGCGGCACAAACGGAGCGCAGCGTAGTTAATGTCCGAACGAGCGCATTGTTAAGTGCTTGTATGAACATTAGCTAATTTGGTTTTATACATTACAAATAATAGACCCGCAGCAATAAAACAGCGTATGGCCGTGTTGATAAAAAACTCAGTTTTAATATAGGTGATCCCATCTACGCAATACAAACGAATTGGATTGTATAGACCTGCCACTATATAGAGCAGGCAGCCAAATACAATTAACCACGCCCCTATATATTTGTTTAAAAGGGCCATAATTCCGCCAACTATAAAAAGTGATGCAAATCCTAATGCCAGAAAAACATCGTGCAAAGGTGCTCCTCCCTTGGAGTGGATTACCAAGAAGTAGCCGGCAAAAGTCATGGTGCCGAGAGCTAAACATATAATTGCTAGGATAATTCGTACGTATTTCATTTGACACTTAACGCCTAAGGTAAGGGGCCGAGTGGTAGCGAGGTCCCAGCGACCGAAGGGAGCAACTTGACCTAATTGTTATGCATTTGTCTTTGCTCATAATCTTAAATTTACTCCCAAGGCTGTTTTGCTCTTTTTATCTTTTTTTGCTCTTCTACGTAGAGTTTTCCAATATATTTTAATGGCCCCCATCCAAAGATTCTGCCTAGAAAGAAAATAAAAATATATGAGAAAACAGATGTTACCAATAATATTTTAATTTGATTATTAATCTCACAATTGCCAACCGAGTAATAGGCAAGAAAAAACAAAACCCACGAAATAAAAAAATGTTTTAAAAATTCTTTTGCTCCAGTTGTAATTTTCAAGTCCATCTTCAATTATGAACAATACCTATAAAATGCATATATTTTTGCATAACAGCTGTATTAAAAGGACATCCCGATAATATATTAAACGGGACAAGTCTGGGTTTGTAAGTTGTAGATAATTCATGAAAAATATGAATCTTGTATTTTTTAGAGCAATTA
>JANTFO010000134.1 GCA_024763365.1 Flavobacteriaceae bacterium | reverse complement strand
TGGTCGCTATGGAGGCGCTGATGATGTTAAAGAGGTTAAGGAAAGCAAAGAACTGATGCGCTACATGAACTACCCGGACAAACCCGCACAGCCGTGAGACCAGGAGTCCCACTTGCCGAGGTAGAAATCAAGGGAGCGTAATTATGATTTTCAACAGTTTTCAAAGAAATCAGAGTATCTGATCCTTTGAGTTTAATTTAAGATATTTAGTATGCTATTTCCAGATCGCGACTTTTTTTTTGAGAAAGGTCTTCCCTTTCCTTCGGAAGACCTTGTAATTCTTTGCTACTTTATAGTAATTGGCTATGTGGTCTACTTACCTCTAGCATATTTTTTTGGTATTAAAACAAATGTTGTGATTTCAGTGTTTTTAGCTGTGATTTTGACTACTGCAGCTTTCATCTTTCAAGCTTACGCTGGTGCATTTGGCCCTGGATCTGGTCGGTATTCTTCACCTTATGCCTTAGAAGTTGTTTTAGTTTTTACTAAGTGCCTCTTTCTTCTACTCTATTGTTATATTGGAAGCTTCTGGGGAGTGGAAATCTTAAAAGGACAATTTGATAAATTATATTTTCTATTAGCTTGGTTGGTGGTTACTGTCGGTGTTCTTGCTAGCATGTACATTGAAAGTGCCATGTCTTATAAAAGAGTTTTAAATTCACACGTAAATACGTCGATAGAAGTTCTCTCCAATGATTTTTATCCCATTGTTCTAGAAAAGTTTGAATTTATAAACGCTAAAGAAGATCACAGAATCAATGTACCATTCAAACATACAACGCCGGATTTATACCCCGAAGATTTAAAGGACAAGAAGTTTTCTCTCACACAATATAGATCACAACACAATACGGTCATTCCTGTCGGAGTAGATTCTCTTTATTTTAAATACTATTCTATTGTAGAAAATAAATGGTATGAGGACACTGTTCCCTTTAAAGGTGAAGAATTAAAAATTTCTCGTAAATACGGTCAAAAGTTATTCACTCCCGGCCTCTCTTTTTTTATACGTCCGGATATAATAGACATCTTTAGTCAAAACCAACATTTGTTCTATTACTACGACCTCGATCACACCATACCCTCAGAAGAAGAACGAGCCCAACTGCTGGGCAAAAAATTTAATGATGTCGAAAGGAGTTCTCTAGAAAAATTGATGAGGCAATTTGAGGAAAAAGTCAGCCGCTATTTAAAACCCGAAAGCTACAAGCTGAAATACGAACTGAATCTATCAAGGTATAATTTGGAAATCATTGATTTATTCAACTTTAAATATCAAATCAGCGAAAAATCTGCTGAAAAATACCACAACAATTTTCTTCCTCGACAGATTAAAGTGTCCTCAAAAGAGAATACAAATTTTGAGCCTTTTCAGATTTTTTTTGATGAAATAGAAATTACGCAAGCCGCTGAGCGTATAAGTGATAATAAACAACATAGTATCGTTATAAATATTTCATTAAAACCATCTGAAATCATTTTGAAAACAGAACAAAAGACCATAACCCTGGATAAGAATAGCTATAAATTAAACGTTATAACCAGGCCCTTGGGTCGTGGCTAGATTCGAGGCTTTAGCCTAAAGAACCTGCTCATGGTCTCCTAGCAAGCGTTATCGCTATAACAAAGCTAGGAGAACTATCGATAGACCCCATCGATACATCCAGCCAGCCACCTCATCAATCGACCACAAACTTATCCTTGACCTGAATGATTCCGTGATCCATGGTCAGATCGATGCCAATGGACAGGTCTGGCTGGTGATACTGTAATTACCATAAGACTTGACATATCAAGTTTTGTCAATCATATTTTGATTTATGCAAAATATTAAAATCAGTTCAAAAGTTGATAAAGAGGTTTGGGGCGAGCTCAAACTGATAGCAAGTGAATCCCATCAAAATGTCTCAGGCCTTCTAACCGAAGCTATTCGTGAATACGTGCAACGAAAACGAGTAAGGCCTGACGTACTCAAGCATATAGACGATTCCATGAACGAAAATGAAGAATTAGGTCGGTTACTTGCAAAGTAAAAGCATTTTATTTCTGACTCGAAATGAAGTGCTGGAAATCCATAAATTGCTTATAGGCCGATTCGGAGGTGCTACTGGAGTCAGGGATTTAGGATTGTTGGAAAGCGCACTGTTTCGCCCGAAAACAGGTTATTACAATAATTTAACAGAGATGTCAGCGGCTCTTTTTGAATCACTAATCATGAATCATCCGTTTATCGATGGAAATAAACGAGTGGCTTTTTTCGCTACCGATGTTTTTCTACGATTGAATGGTTACAAATTTAAAGTAGAAGATCAGAAAGCTCATAAGTTTCTCATGTCACTTTTCCGTAAAGATGAATGTGACTATGAAAACCTGCTGCACTGGATCAAAACTTCCGTGGTAAAGATAAAATAAAAAGCCTTATCTGGTTATATCTTCACAAGCTGACATTAAAAATAAATATAGATCATAAGGAAAATATAAACAGTTTAAAAGGGGTCTGACTTCCATTTTTTTTAACGTTGAGAATTGGTTTTAGTTGAATGAAATAATGAGACCAATAATTTGTTCAATTAGAAGATTTATCTATTAATTGACCATCGACAAATTTGTGCAAAATGCTAGAGACTAAAGTTTGATAAGGAATACCCTCTCGTAATGCACGGGCCTGCAATGACCGAAGGTCTCTCGATGACATACGAATATTAATCCGTGCATCTTTTTTAAACGTGGCTTCTGCAGCTA
>JANTFO010000133.1 GCA_024763365.1 Flavobacteriaceae bacterium | reverse complement strand
AATAAAAAATCAGCAATATGCATATGTACAATTCCTTCTGTGGTGTCTTGCCAGTTTGAATCCATGGTGAGTATATACTTTGGATAGTTGTCCTTAATTTTTAATAGGGGTTTGTATTCTCGTTCAAAAGTAGCTTTTTCGGTCATTTTATAAGCAACTTGAATATAAATTTTTGTATTTGCTTTTTCTGCAATAAAATCAATTTCCAACTCATCTAATTTTCCTATATACACCCGATATCCTCTACGTAACAATTCAAGCATGATGACATTTTCCAGTACGCCGGAAATTAAATGATCTTTAATACCCATTAGTGCATACACTAAAGACTGGTCACCTATAAAATATTTTTCATTGGTTTTTAAGATTTCTTTTCCTCTTATATTATAACGTGGAATTCTATAAATAATAAATGAGCTTTCAAGTGCATTTAAGTAATTATAGACAGTATTGAGATCAAGCTTTCTGTTTTGACTTTTAAAATAATCGGCTACGTTTTTTGCAGAAAACTTGTTTCCTATATTGTTAAATACAAATTTTACAATACGTTCCAACAATTCAACATCTCTTATATTATATCGTTGTACGACGTCTCTTAAAATGACAGATGTGTAAATGTCATAGACTATTTTATAGGCTTGTTCACGGGTATATTGGCTTGAATGTATGGAAGGGAACCCACCAAGCCTTAAATATTTTTCAAATTCCAGATAATTGTTTTCTAAAGAATTAGGGTGGTAGTTCTCTTTAAAAAGCAAATACTCCTGAAAAGAAAGCGTGTAAATGGATAGTTGAATATACCTGCCAGACAGGTAAGTAGATAACTCTGAGGATAATAATTGAGAATTTGATCCGGTGATATACAGGTCAACATTATAATCTACCTGAAACGAATTGATAGCTTTCTCCCATTGCGCTACTAATTGTATTTCGTCTAGTAAGATGTAATATTGTTTTTTGTTAACTATTTTTGATTCAATGTAGGCGTAAAGATCTTTGGCATTGGCAATATCTGAATATGTAAAGCTTTCAAAATTAATATAAATGATATTTTCTTTAGATACCCCCTTAGAAAGTAGATGATCTTTTAGTAGCATAAGTAATACTGATTTACCACTTCTTCTGATACCTGATATCACTTTGATAAATGGTTTATCAATATAACTCGTTAATTGATCAAAATATAGCTGTCTGTTGATCATGTACTGTTTTTAGGGTTATGGGCGTAAAATTAACAAAAAAGTATAAATTATTAGGCTTATACAACGAAAAAATAAATTAAAGCGTGCTTTGTCATTCTCGACTGCGCTCGAATTGACAATAGGGTCGAGGCGGTATTGTTTGCTTAGGTTTTCTATTTTAAGTATTGTACTCATTTAAACTATTTAATCAATTACTTCGAGTTCGTAGACTATGAATCAAGTTCAGAGTCTTATGAAAAGCTTCTGAATCCCTGAAACAAGTTCAGGTTAAACAAGCTCAGAGGGAAGCCTTGTATTTTAAAATTAGGTCTGGGAACAAGTCCTTCAATTCCGGGTTTATTTCTTTTATTAAATTCCATTTCCAGTCCTTATGCCAGTTTTTCAATTGTCTTTCCCTTTTTAATGTATGCCATGGGGCGCCCACTTCTTCGTAATACATCAATTCAGTCGCAGCATACTTCTTTGTAAATTTTGCCCCTTTTCCACTGCTATGTGCTTCAATACGTTTGATGATATTCATGCTCATCCCCACATACAAAACCGTACGGTTTTTATTACTCATTATATAAACGTATCCTATTCCCTTATTCATATCTCTTAACCCAATTTTCTTTTTAAAACCTTGCTCTGAACTCGTTTCAGAGCCTTTTCAAAATTACCTTCCATCATAATTCAGAGCCTTTTCAAAATTACCTTTTATCTTATTTTGGTTATCATTTTATAAAGCATCTGAAACAAGTTCAGATGTACAGTTTCTTTTCATTATTGTGCATTAAACCGTATCAATAAACGTCTTTTCGGTCTTGTTAAAAATAATCAATCCCATAAAAAAGACAAGGATGCTGAATCCGCCGGCGTAGAGGATGCCAAATGTAGTGACTTCTCCGCTGCCGAGGAGCATATAACGCGCCATCTCAATATAATGTGCCATAGGGTTGAAATTGACGATCCAAGCCAAGGTGGGCATTTTTTCATTAACCAAAGATAAGGGATAAAAAACAGCAGACATATACATTAAGAGTTGTATACCGAAAGCCAATAAAAATTTAAGATCTCTATATTTGGTTACTAATGAGGAAAAAATCATCCCTAATCCCAAACCTAATAATGCCATGCCGAGAATTAAAATCGGGAGGAAGACGATACTGCTGTCAGGTGTGATCTCATGACCTTTGACAAACACAAAAAACAGGTAGAAACCTACAAATATCAGCATTTGAATGCCGTATTTCAAAAGGTTAGATACCACGACCGAAAGCGGCATAATGATACGTGGAAAATAGACCTTACCGAATATCTGCTCATTGGCCTTAAAGGTGTCTGAGGTCTTATTAAAGCTTTCGCTAAAATAATTCCAGGTCACAATACCGGCCAGATTAAAAAGGTAAGCAGGTATCCCATTGGTCTCAATACCGGCTACACGGTTAAATATCACGGTATAGATCACCATGGTAAAGAGGGGTTGTATCAAATACCATAGTGGCCCGAGGATGGTCTGTTTGTAGAGGGTGACCACATCACGTTTGACGAAAAGCCACAGCAGGTCCCGATAACGCCAAACTTCCTTAAAATCGATTGCTAAAAGATGGTCTTTGGGGGTAATCTCAAACAGCCAGTCTTCCTTAT
>JANTFO010000132.1 GCA_024763365.1 Flavobacteriaceae bacterium | reverse complement strand
GCCATCAAGTCGCTGGAGCGAAACCCAGCAAGAGGTGGTTGAAAGCAAACAACGCTTTCAACCACCTCCCGCCGGCTCCGCTCAGCTCGGAACGTTATGCTATTAAAAATTACTCAATAAATATAAGACAATGGAAGACCATTATTTTGGCGGTGCTTGGACAGAAATAAAACTCGATATACTTCGTAAATATCTCGATTTTTATACAAAAGCCCTCAGCAAACAGGGTTTTGAATTGCTATATATTGATGCTTTTGCTGGTACCGGTAGTAGAACGGAAATTATACCAAGTGCCCCTATCTTAAACCAAGAGAAGGAAAAAGTGTCCTTAGATGGTTCTGCCAGAATTGCTTTAAATATTGAAAAACAATTCGATAGATATTTGTTTATTGAAACAAACAGTAAAAGGATCAAAGAGTTAGAAAAGATACGCGCTGAATTTCGCAATACATACATAAGAATAGAAAATGCAGATGCCAATAATGTTATTGCAGATCTGGCAAGTAAATCAATTTGGGATTGCAATAAGTTTCGAGGCGTAATTTTCATAGATCCGTATGGCATGGAAGTAAGCTGGGAAACACTTAAAGCTATAAAAACGACAGAGTCATTTGATATATGGTATTTATTCCCCATAAGTGGCGTTTGTCGGCAAGCAGCTCGAGACTACTCTAAAATGGAGGAGTATAAAAAGAAAGCACTTGATAAATTGTTTGGCACAAGAGATTGGGAAAAAGCATTTTATCAAAAAGTATCTCAACAGGGTCTGTGGGAAGACAAAGAAAATACAGTTAGAACAGTAACAATTAAACAAATGGAGGAATGGGTATCAAACAGGTTAAAATCAATTTTTTCATTTGTGTCTAAGCCTGTTGTATTGCCTCCAAAAGGAGCCCAACTCTATTCCTTATATTTTTGTGTTACAAATTCATCTCCAAAAGCAATTGGCTTAGCACAAAAAGCAGCCAATTTTATAATCAAAGGGCATTAGCCATGATCGGATATTCATCCCATATTTTACCATTTAGCAATCTTCCATTTGCTTTTTTTGCACGTTTTTTCCCGTCTGCTCCCCACATGCCCCATTGTTTGAAAAAAAACGCCACGTCTTGTTTATCGCATTCGTTTTGGAGAGAGATAACCCAGTGTTTATTCATAGGTCTAGCCTTTGCTCCACTTTCACCACCTGTAATAACCCAGTGGATATCAGAAAGATCAATTGCACCCAAATCCTCCAGTAATGGCTCGCATGATAGAAAACGCACTTTAGCGTCGAGTGATCGTAAGAGTTGTATCCTCGGTATTCCATGTTCTATATTTTCAACGGTTACACCGAGCCAAATATTTTGTGGGATGCTTTTATTTCGTAAATATTCAAGCATCCTGTTTGCTCGTTTTGTCAAAATTTGATAGGTATGCTGCTGTGTGGTTGATATCACATTAAAAATATCGTCTAAATAATTATCAGGAATATCTTCGTGGAAAAGATCACTCATACTATTAACAAAATACATAGTTGGTTTTTTACGTAATACTGGCTGGTTGAGCCTTGTAGGCATTAAAGATAACTTGAAGCCGTTTTCATAGCCATGAGTACCCATTGCCTGAAGACGCTTTGCCATAACTTCAGCATAACAATTTAGGCACCCCGGGCTAATCTTTGTACATCCGGTTGTCGGGTTCCAAGTTTGTTCAGTCCATTCAATTGCTGAATAATTACTCATAAAATCACCTAATTACAAATCTATAATTGTTTTTATAACATAAGTATAATCTAAATCGCAAAGCATAACAATGGCATTCACGCTGACACCAAGCACGACAGCGATTTTGCCGTATTCATCGGCAAATCACTCATCTCTGCTTTTGCCAAGTTAGTCGGCAAATCTGCTTGGTGCAGGTGATGCCGGTCGTTCGGCGGCAACGTAATGACCACCGGCAAAATTAACATGGAAAGGAGAAGTAGAAATGAAAAAAAAACTTTTAACAGGATTGGTGGCTATATCATTTACGTTTGGTTTTGTTAGTCTGGTTAATGCGAGTCCTTTGATGTCAGACCCGACTTCCGAGCTAAAAAACGATTAATCTGGCAGGATACAATAAAAATAAAATTATAATTTAGCAAGCGAGGTTTTGACAATGAAATGTGTAAAAAATTGTTTTGTTCTCTTCATGTTGTTTTTTTTAATGGGAACTACCCAAGTTTTTTGTTCGCCACTCCAATGGAGTGGCAATGGCCATTACTATGACATAGTCTTAGGAAATAGTAATTGGACAACGGATTTAACCAATGCCTCTCTCTCTGAATATAGTGGAGTAAAAGGACATCTCGCGACCATTACTTCGTTGGAAGAAAACGCATTTATATTAAACAGTTTTTTCCACGATACTGAATTTATGGTTTTTATTGGCGGAAGAGATTTAGGAGGATTAAGCTTAAGTCCCCCAAGTGAAGATGTGGGAAAATGGGTATGGTATGATGGACCTGAGAATGGAATTCAGTTTTACCAAGAAAATAGTTCTGGTGGGACAGTAACAGATCCTTACAATTATGCAAACTGGGCGTTAGGTCAACCCAACAGATCTGATATTCATTATCTTGCTATGTCTTTAAATACAGGGTCATGGTACGACACAAACAATGGTGGTTACACTGGTGCTCCTAAGGCAGTATCAGGATATATTGTAGAATATTCTACACCAGTGCCAGTGCCAGGTACTATATTCTTGTTTGTTGGTGGGCTGATGGGGCTTGTGGGGGCAAAAGCAAGGCAGTCGAAAAAGGCTTAGTATCTGTTCACCACCCACAAATCGCCCCTGATATTTCTTTCCATAAAGCAACGGGGAGAGATTTTTATATTAAGTCTATGCCCCCGTATTTGATTGTTGACAGCCTGAAAATCATAAAAATGGCATGTAGGTAAACGGCAAAAA
>JANTFO010000131.1 GCA_024763365.1 Flavobacteriaceae bacterium | reverse complement strand
TTGCGAATTGCCAATGAATTGTATCTCAAAAGATTGATTGTAGGTGGTTTTGATGCGGTATATGAGTTTTCCCGTAATTTCCGTAACGAAGGTATGGACCGTACCCATAATCCGGAGTTTACCATTATGGAACTCTATGTGGCGTACAAAGATTACAAATGGATGATGGAACTCACAGAGCAACTTTTAGAAAAAGTGGCTTTGGACTCCAATGGCACCACAGAACTAAAAGTAGGTGAAAACAAGATTAGTTTTAAAGCTCCTTTTCCACGAGTGCCGATATTAGAAGCCATTAAAGAACACACCGGATATGATGTGGCTGGGATGGATGAAAATGCCTTGAGAGAAGTTTGTCAGAAGTTGGAAATTGAAGTAGACGAAAGCTTTGGGGTAGGTAAATTGATAGACGAAATTTTTAGCGAAAAATGTGAACACCATTATATTCAACCCACTTTTATTACCGATTATCCTAAAGAAATGTCACCATTGACAAAAGAACACAGGGAAGACCCTCGTTTGACTGAGCGTTTTGAACTCATGGTTAATGGTAGTGAATTAGCTAATGCTTATTCAGAGCTCAATGATCCTATTGACCAGCGTGAACGCTTTGAAGACCAACTCAAGCTCTCCGAAAAAGGAGATGATGAGGCCATGTTTATAGATCAAGACTTCTTAAGAGCCATGGAATACGGGATGCCGCCCATGTCCGGTATCGGTATTGGGATTGACCGCCTGGTGATGTTTATGACCAATAATGCTTCTATTCAGGAAGTCCTCTTTTTTCCACAGATGAAGCCGGAGCGTAAAAAGATAGCCATGACCGATGAGGAAAAAGCAGTTTTAGAACTACTCCAAAAACAGTCACCCATAGCTTTGGATGACCTAAAAGCACTTTCCGGCTTATCCAATAAAAAGTGGGATAAGAGTATTAAAGGCCTAACTAAAAAGGACTTAGCCAAAGTGGTTAAGAATGAGGAGACTTTGTTGGTGGAATTGATGTAAATTAAAAGTGTCACCTCGAGCGCAGTCGAGAGGTCTATATTCTAATAAGGAGTTACTCATAAGTAGTTCATTTTTAAACAATAAAATTTGAAGTTATTCCGACTCCTTTTTCATCTTCCTATAAAGCACATAAGAATAAATTGCTGGTACTATACTGATAATGAGTGTGATAATTACAAATAGCAAGCCCATTAATCTTTTACTTACTATAAATGTAAGGATTAAAATAGCCAATCCACCTATAAAGAAATAGCGGCCGCCCAGCAGGTGAGTCTTTTTCCAGATTTCGGCATTTTCAAGTGTCCAGGGAGTGCGAATACCAATGAAGTAATTAGGCTTAAATGTCTTGGCATAATTCCCAATGATGATATATAAAAATGCGATAAGGATGAACAGGAAATTACTGTTAAGATTGGTTTCTTGTGCATTATAGATGATAAAAATGCTTAACAAACTCATGAATAGCACAAATATAAATTTAAAACTTTCATACTTAGCGCCCATGGCTTTGATTTTATTTTTAGGATCAATAAGTGGTACGATAATTAAAATGATATAAAAGATTAGACCCATTCCGGCAAGATAAATCAGTTCATTTTTAGAACCATAACGGTCTACTTCCATTTTATAATTCCAATGCATAGGTACTTTAGCCGGTAGTGAATTATATACCCAGGCTAAATAGCCAAATGGGATTAAAGAAATAAGTAGGCTGATCAAATTTTTAGTGAGTTTCATTTTTTCATTTTTTTGTTAGTGTTAATATCCAATTTAGAATATCCTCTAAAATACTGGTGTTGAGTGAATACATTATATATTGCCCTTTCTTTTCACTACTAGCCAGGCCGGCATTTTTTAATATCTCCAGGTGATGGGAAATGCTGGGTTTGGAAATGTCAAACTCATCGGCTATCTCACCCGCATTGAGGTCTTTTTTTTGCAAAAGCTCTACTATTCTACGTCGGGTAGGATCATTTAAGGCTTTAAAAGCTTGGTTCATGTATCATTTATATATTTAGACAAATATCTAAATATATTTTAAATAAACAAATATTTTAAGATAAAAATAAGGCTTGACAATTTACTCATCAATAAATTTTATTGATATTTGTCATGTTTTCACTTTTACAGTCTTACCTTTGGTGTGAATAAAAGATAGATAATTAGTAACTTTTAAAAAATAAAGATATGTCATTTAAATTACCACAATTACCTTATGCTTATGATGCTTTGGAGCCTCATTTTGATGCCATGACCATGGAAATTCACCACACGAAACACCATGCAGGATATACCAACAAACTCAATGCTGCTATTGAAGGAACCGAAGCAGATTCAAAAAGTATAGAAGATATTTTACACAATATTGACAATTATTCAACTGCTGTTAGAAACAACGGTGGCGGTTTTTACAACCATGATCTGTTTTGGATGATCCTTTCACCCAAGGGTGGAGGAAAACCTAGTGGTAAATTAGCCGATGCGATTGAAAGTACTTTTGGTTCATTTGAAAAATTTCAGGAGGAATTCAATGTAGCGGCAGCTACCCGTTTTGGTAGTGGCTGGGCCTGGCTTTGTGTAGAAAATGGTAAATTGGAAGTTTGCAGTACACCTAACCAAGATAACCCCTTAATGCCCGGAACTGGTTGCAGTGGTACTCCCATCATGGGATTGGACGTTTGGGAACACGCCTATTACTTAAAATTCCAAAACAGACGCCCCGATTACATCAACGAATTTTGGAATGTAGTCAATTGGGCTGAAGTAGAAAGAAGATACGAAGCAGCTATGTAAAATAAAATGAACTAAGAACTACTAAAAAACCCTTTCAAGTGTTTCACTTGCTTAGGGTTTTTTCATAAAAGATCACTATCTTGAATAGTGAATATCTTGTTCTCATGATGAAAGTTATGCCGAATTAGTTAATTTAACCTTGATTATTCATGTTTCAATAAATAACCCATAAAAAAAGCCAACCCTACTGGATTGGCTTTTATAAAATATTTATTTCGCTTTCTGTCTTCCTCTTCTATTTCAAGCTTTTACATCATCCCGGGCATACC
>JANTFO010000130.1 GCA_024763365.1 Flavobacteriaceae bacterium | reverse complement strand
CAATGCCACGCCAAGTCTGGTCGGTTACTTCAAACACCTGATTGATGATCTTTTGGGCTTCTTTATTTCCTGCTTCTTTGACCATTCTGGTGTATTGGTTCTCTACTTCTGCCCTACCCGCTTCTAGTTGCTTTACGGTCATTAATATACCTTGCAAAAGATCCAAGGGTTCAAAACCGGTAACTACGATGGGTATTTTAAACTTTTCAACTAATGGAAAATATTCCCAGTAACCCATAATAGAACAAACATGTCCTGCTGCCAGAAATCCGTTGATCTTGCTTTCCGCATCAGCCAATAAGGCATTGATAGCAGGTGGCACTGTTACATGTGAAGTAAGAATAGCATAATTATTCAAACCCAGTTTTTTGGCATGAATAAGCGATAAAGCATTGGCCGGAGCGGTGGTTTCAAAACCTACAGCAAAAAAGACTACTTCTTTGTCTTTGTTTTGTTCGGCGATGCGAACGGCCTCCAAAGGAGAATACAATACCCTGATATCGGCACCGGCAGCTTTGGCTTCCAACAAGCTCTCTTGAGAGCCGGGAACACGTAGCATATCCCCAAAACTACAGAGTATCACGCCTTTTTCTTTGGCGAGGTAAACAGCCTTATCAATAAGGTGTAGGGGTGTCACACAAACCGGACAACCCGGGCCGTGTAGCATGTGTATCTTTTCCGGTAATACTGTAAGAATACCATTTTTTACCAGACTATGTGTCTGGCCGCCACATATTTCCATGATATACCAATCACGGGTAGTAACGCGCTCTATTTCCTGTAAAACTTTTTTGGCTAAAGTAGGATTGCGGTATTCGGTTAGGTATTTCAAGATCGTTGTTCTTTAAAATCAAACAACAAATATACAAAAGGCGGAAAACTGTGTATTGATATAAGTCAGGAAAAAATGATGGGGGTTTTAAGTATACTTTAAGGGTTAGAGTATGATGTGTGCCGCATCCTGTTCAATAAGATTTCTTTGGTTTCACTATTTTTTTTAAAATTACTTTTTCTTTCTGTGATAAACAGAATGCGGTATAAGTTATAATTACTGTTTCAGGCTGGCTTTTCTCCAGTCCATGCTAAAATTAATCAAATTTATTCTTTTCCAAGAAATTCTATAATCTTACTGTTTACAACATCAGATTTTTCCATATTCAAGCCATGACCTGCCTCAGGAACTATTAATATTTCGGCATGTGGTAATGCGTTCTTTGCGTTAGTTTTAAAAACTTCAGGGTCATCATAAAGAATGGGTTTTCCGCCTGCCATTATTAAAACAGGCATTTCAATCATTGTTAATTCTTCAGGGGCATAAATTCTGTGCTGTGGAACATCAAACATTTTTGTTGAGCCAAACTCAATAACATCAAGCATGTGTTCTGTCCAAATATCCATTTGTTCATTAGAATATCCACCACCTAACCAATCTAAAAATTTTGCATATTTCGTTCTGTTTGGAAAAAACATGAAATATTTAAATCCTTTCCATGAAATCCCTCCGTTCATTGGCATAAATGTTTCTGATGGATCAAGCATTATGATGGAAGTGATTGCATTTGGAATCTCTCTTGCCAAAGATAAAGTAAGCCAACTGCTGTATGACACCCCCATTACAGCAACGCTATCGAGTTTGTAATGTTTTAGTATCTGATTAAACCAAATATTATAATCATTAAACTCGGTTATGGCTTTTCCTTCTGGTTTACTTTTTCCACCATAATTTATCATGTCAAGTGTGTAAACTTTATAGTGTTTAGATAGCTCACCCACATTTGGGAACCACATGGAGGCATCACCAAATAAACCAGGCAGAATAAATAATGCTTGTTTATTATTTTCTCCTGAAATAATTATATGAGATTTGCCATAATCTGTTTCTACAAACTCTTCAGTATAATCAATATCCCAAAGTTCCATAGCTTTATCATAGCTGTCATACGCTATTTTCTTGCCTTCTTCAGTTTTGTACAGAGATGCAGGAGCTGTATGATTTTTATTCGTTGAACAACTAACCACAATTGTAAGTATTGCTGCTAGAGTAAGTGTTATTATACTTTGATTTTTCATTTTATGTTGATTTATAGGTTTAACGCAGTAATAATTTCTTTAACGACATCATTTGCCTCATCTACCGTAATTTTATATGTATTTATTTCTTTGCGACTTGTACTTGGATTACTGGCAAACATTTCCTTGATAAGATGGTTTATTACCGTTTGGGGCTTTATGCCAGTTCGTTGAATGAGTTCTTTTTCCAAATTCGGGTTTACACCGTCTGCTCCAGAACTTAATGAGATAAATGAATAATTTCTGTTAGTTTTTTTTAAATTTTCAAACATTACCCTAAGTGGAGATGCTATTTTCCCGAACCAAATAGGTGCAATGAAGATAATATGTTCGTATTGCCCAAGTGTTTTTTGAGGTTCCTGAATTTTTGGTATTCTGTTAAATATTACATCAAGTAAAATAGTAAGGTACGTCCTTTTTCTTTTTTCTTTTAATTGAACGAAATCGGCATTGATAGTTTCGGCTATTGCTTTTGCTAACTTGTCGTTATTCCCTGTAAATGAATAGGATATTATAAGTGTTTTCATTTCTATTAATTTTAAGAAAAAATATTTAACACAAAATTATGGCAACTTATTTGATTGATTGTATGACAAAAGTCAAAATCGTATTTTTAATCCCGTATTCGTAAATAAACAAAGAAGAAATGTTCTTCTTTTAGTTTGTAGACATATTCCTAAAGTATAAGTTTGTGATTTCCTAGATTACTATGACTTAAGCAAACTATTTTTCATTTTTTTAAATAATATGAATTTAGGTTTTTTTAGGCATTGTAATCCAGGCTATAAGACTTAAAATAAGCCTTTTTAATAAACCCAAATACCAGCCATAAATGCTTAAATAAAAAGTGAATGGGGCTGTAAAATGAATGTGAATGATCGCTTATTATTCTTTTTTACTGCTTATGCAACGATTACGGGTGTTAGGTCAACACTGCAATTACGGATTATTTTTAGAAATTTGGCTAAGCAATTATTCATTTCTATATTTCTGTTTATTTGGGATTACTCCACGAACGCCACCTTCTGGGAAATCAACATCACCACTATATCTTGGGATTAGATGAATATGACAATGAAA
>JANTFO010000129.1 GCA_024763365.1 Flavobacteriaceae bacterium | reverse complement strand
CATCTTGCCTGATCTCTATAGCTAAAGTCATAGACAAAATGTTCATGATTCATCAGACCATAACTAATTTTTCTTTCATGTGCATTAAAAGCTGTACCATTGCTAAAATAACTAAAATTTCCACAGTGAATTATCTTTAAATGTTTTTTCATTTATACTTCTCCAAATACCACTCAATTGTTTTAACAATCCCAGTATCAAAGTTTTCATCAGCTTTCCAGCCAAGTTCTTCTTCTATCTTCGTTGCATCAATAGCATATCTTCTATCATGTCCAGCACGATCTTCAACAAAGGTTATCAGCTCTTTGTAACTTTTAGTTGTTGGTACCTTTTCGTCCAAAATACTGCAAACCCTATCAGCTATCTGAAGGTTTGTTCTTTCATTTTTTCCACCGATATTATAGACATTTGCTTCTTTCCCAGTATGGTATACTAGATCAATACCCTTACAGTGATCCAGAACATAGAGCCAATCCCTTATATTCTTCCCATCACCATATATAGGGATACTTTCACCAGCTAATGCTTTTCGTATAATGGTTGGTATTAATTTTTCATCATGTTGTTTAGGTCCATAGTTATTTGAACAGTTGGTAATCACTGTATTGAGTCCATAGGTCTCCTGGTAGCTTCTTGCTATCATGTCACTACTTGCTTTGGAAGCTGAGTATGGGGAGTTAGGTGCATAAGGGGTTAATTCAGTGAATAGTCCTGTTTCACCCAATGTTCCATATACTTCATCCGTTGAAATGTGGTGGAATCTGCAGTTTTCATACGCTTCTTTATAGGTAAAAGGTTTTTCCATCCAATACTTATAGGCCACATCCAATACTGTAAATGTACCATTTACATTGGTTTCTATAAAGACTCCAGGGTTTTTGATCGAATTATCTACATGAGATTCTGCAGCAAAATTAATGACACCTTTTATATCATACTCTTTAAATATAAATTCAACCAATTCTCTATTACAGATATCACCTTTGATAAATTTATATCTAGGATTATATTCACACTCTTTTAGATTTTCTAAATTACCTGCATAGGTTAATAGGTCTAA
Organism: Flavobacteriaceae bacterium; assembly: GCA_024763365.1. GTDB lineage: Bacteria > Bacteroidota > Bacteroidia > Flavobacteriales > Flavobacteriaceae > DQTL01. The sequence goes on along the minus strand of JANTFO010000129.1, from coordinate 2,109 downwards.
GTTTATTAAATTATATTCAGGGTATTTATCTAAAAAGTATGGAACAAAATTACTGCCTATAAACCCTGCAGTTCCGGTTAAAAGTATATTAATCATCTTTTACCAACTCTTGTAAATATTGACCATAAGAATTTTTTGATAGTGGTTTTGCAATTTCCAGAACCTTCTCTTTTGAGATCCACTTATTATTATAGGCTATTTCTTCTAAACACGCTATTTTATAACCTTGTCTATGTTCTATTGTTTGGACGAATTGACCAGCTTCCATCAGACTATCATGTGTTCCTGTATCAAGCCATGCAAATCCACGACCAAGAAGCTCCACATTTAGTTTTCCACGTTTTAGATACTCTTGATTGACTGTAGAGATTTCAAGTTCACCTCTAAGAGAAGGCTTTACATTTTTTGCTATTTCAACAACACTGTTATCATAAAAATAAAGTCCTGTTACAGCAAAGTTCGATTTTGGATTTTGTGGTTTCTCTTCAATATTTATGGCTTTTTTATTCTCATTAAACTCAACGACTCCAAATCTCTCTGGATCTTTTACCTGATATCCAAATACCACTGCCCCTTCTGTCAAACCTGCCGCATTTTTAAGCATAGGTGAAAAACCTTGACCATAAAAGATATTATCCCCAAGGATGAGACATACGTTATCATCACCTATAAATTCTTCACCCAAAATAAAAGCTTGTGCAAGTCCATCTGGAGATGGTTGAATTCTATATTCCAATCTTATACCCCAATCACTTCCATCACCTAACAACTCTTCAAATTTTCCTATATCTTGAGGTGTAGAGATAATAAGTATCTCTTTTATACCTGCAAGCATTAACACTGATAGAGGATAATAGATCATTGGTTTATCATATACAGGTAGTAGTTGTTTGCTAATACTTCTTGTTACTGGATAGAGTCTTGTTCCGCTTCCTCCTGCTAAAATTATGCCTTTCATTTAATACCTACTTTTCACAATTTTTTCATACACTCCAATATTTTTTACAACCATGTTATCTAAAGAAAAATTCTCTTTAGCAAATTGAGAAATAAATGCTTTATCAAACTTTGTTTCTAAAGCTTTAAGTATTATATCTTTTAATTCTTCAGCATTTTGTGGATTAAAGAAGTAACCTGTTTTCCCTTCATGGATATAATCGCTCGTAGCTCCAATATTGGTACCAATTAAAGGAACACCTAAAAACATTCCTTCTACATTTGCCCTTCCAAAAGTCTCCGGCTTATATGAAGATGAAATATTGAGTTTTGTCAAAAAAAAGATTTCTTTTATTTTGCTAGTATGACCTAAAAAAATCACATCTTTTTCAACACCTAACTCTCGAACTAATGATTTTAATTTAGAAAAATACCCTTCTTTATCTTCTCTATAACCACCAACCAATAAAAGAACTGCGCTTGAATGCTCTTTTTTGAACTCAGCAAATGCATTAATTGTAGTTTTTTGATCTTTCCACTGCGTTATCCTGGCAACTTGCGTAAGAATAAGCTTATCTTGAAGGTCATATTTAGAAACTAAGTTACCAATAAATTCTTGATCTAAATTTTCATTACTAAAATCATTAAGATCGATACCTCTTGGGATTAAATTGATTTTATCTTTAGGTGCATTATAATGCTTAATGATATGCTCTATCATAAAGCTACTGCCACATATAATCTCATCTGCTTTTGTCATAATTTTGCTGTAAAAATTGATACTGTTGTACCCATGAACAGTGCTGACTACTTTTATCTTCAATACCCTATTGGCAAAATAGACCAGCCATGCAGGTATCCTACTACGTACATGCAGAATGTCAGGCTTCAACTCTGCTAATATCTTACGTAATCTAAATATTCTCACAGGAACAGTCAATAGATTTTTGCTACAAACATCAAACTGAACATGTTTTCCACCATCTTTAGTAATCTGATCTACTAATACACCACCGTTACTGATAACAATATTGTCAATCCCTCTCTTGATAAATTCTCTATTGAGATCGCAAACCCCACGTTCTACACCACCCTCATTCAGTTCCGGTAAAAGTTGTACAATTCTCATAAAGTTGCCTTTGGTATATACTGCATAAAATCAATTTTTTTATT
>JANTFO010000128.1 GCA_024763365.1 Flavobacteriaceae bacterium | reverse complement strand
GCCGATCATACGGCCGGTTTGGATGATATCCGTCAGTTTAGCCTACGTAATGGGGAGTTGCCGGTTTATGCGCATCCCAGGGTGGTCGCCAATTTGGAAAAACGCTTCGACTATATTTTTGATGATACCATCATCTATAAAGGGAAGCCCAAAGCCGAGGTACATGTGTTGAAAAATGAAGCTTTTTATATCAAAGGCCAAAAAGTCATCCCGGTAGATATGCTCCATGGTGACCTCCAGGTCTATGGTTTCCGTATCGACGATATGGCCTACCTGACGGATGTGAGCTTTATCCCCGAAAAAGAAAAAGCCAAACTCCACAATCTGGAGGTTTTGGTCCTGGATGCTTTGCGTGTAGAACCGCATTATACGCATTTCAATTTGGAACAAGCATTGGCCATGGTGGCCGAACTCCAACCCAAACGGGCATATTTTACCCATATCAGCCACAGGCTGGGCTTTCATGCTGAGGTGCAGATGAGCTTGCCCCAAAATGTTTTTTTAGCCTACGACGGATTAAAAGTAAATATATAAATGAAAAAAGTAGGTATTGCCATAGCTATGGTTCTTTTGTCCCTTGCACTGTATTTGATTTATGTTTTGATGCTAAAAGACACGAAAAATATGCAGTCCATATATTTAGTGCCGGAGGATGCAATGTATATATTGGCTTCCGATGAACCCTTAGCAGCTTGGAAAAAAGTGAGTGAGAGTGGGGCTTGGCAGTTCTTACAGACCAATGATTTTTTTAAGGAATTGAGCCGGAAAGGCCATAAGCTGGATAGCCTGATAGCCGACAACAAAGGTCTCTTAAAAAGAATAGGAGAGAAGAACCTACTCATTTCGGCACATCCTACGGGCAGCCAAATTTATGATTTCCTTTTTGTGGTAGACTTGCAAAAAACAGCACAGTTTGGCCAATTCAAAACGATCTTAAAAAAAATAATCAGTAAGGATTTCCGCATCACAGAGCGTCAATATGAGGGGGTGGACATCATAGAACTCTTTGACCGTGACACGCGTGAAACACTTTCGCTCAGCCTCATCAATAATAATTTGATCGCTTCATATACGCATACTCTGGTTGAGGCGGCTATTGCCCAATACCGGACGCCTGTTATCGGCCGGGACTTGAAATTTTTGGAAATACAGCAAAAGACCAAAGCCTCCGAGATTTTCCAATTGTATGTGCCATACAAACACCTTGAATTACTCGCCCAGCTACATTTAAATACCCAACCGGATTGGGTGAAAGAAATATCTCATTCCCTTATCTACTCGGGTTTTGATATTGGCTTGACCAAAAAGGACAAATTGTTTGCTACAGGTTTTACCAACACGAACGACCAGAGTTTTTCTTATTTAAAAGCACTATCAGAAGCCGGATCAGGTAAACAACGCATTGCCCATGTAGCGCCTCAAAAAACCGGTTTGTATATGAGCATCGGCTTTTCGGATTTTAATAATTTTTATAAAAATTTAAACCATATTAAAGAGCAACACCCGAAAATTTTCAAACAAATAGATGACAATAGAAGCCAAATTGAAAAATTATTGGATATTGATGCCCAAAAAGACATTTTTAGTTGGATAGGTGATGAAATTGCCATCCTCGAATTGGATGTGCCCCAAATGACGGAGCAAGACAATTTTGCTTTTGTGATCAAAACAAAAGATGTCAAAAAAGCCAAAAATAAATTGGACTTTATTACCGAGCGCATCAAAAAGAAAACACCGCTGAAGTTTAAAGAAGTTGAGTTCCAATCTTACCCTATTAAGTTTTTATCTGTCAAAGGTTTTTTTAAGCTTTTCCTGGGTGGTTTGATGAAAGAAATGGAGACACCCTATTACACCATCATAGAAGATTATGTGGTTTTTAGTAACCATCCCAATACGCTCAAATATATCATCACGGCCTTTAAGGAAAAGAAAACACTGGATAGATCTATACATTATCGGGAGTTTAAAAAGAATTTTATGAATGAGTCCAATGTGTTTGTGTATATGAACACCCCACTTTTTTATCCGGGATTGCTAGCCATGACAAAGGGTAATGCTAAAACTAATTTACAAAATAACAAAGCCTACATGACCGCTTTTTCACAAGTGGGCTTTCAATTAATTCCGAAGGATGGCATGTACAAAACTTTGATGGCAGTACAGTATATGAATCCCGATGAGCAGACTTATTCAGAAGAGTTTATGTCACCACAATTGCAAACTGATAATTCGGTTTCCAAGGAAAATACCCCTATCATTACGCAAATAGCAGTTGATCCCTTTGATGTGCCGGATATACACTTGTCCGACCTTAATGCATCTGAGTTTGTACTCAATCATCCCAACGGTAAACTAAAACTAGAAGTGGAACTGAAGGACGGCTTAAAAGATGGCCGCTACAGGTCCTATTATCCTGATGGACAGTTATATGTAAAAGGGACTTTTAAGAATGACAAACGTGCCGGCAAATGGAAAAAATACAATCCGGAAGGAAAAAAAATACTGCAAAAGTCCTATTAGTGAGACTCTAAAGAATTTGTATTTTTTTAGTGGTTACATAATCATCTGCCTGGATCACGTAATAGTATAATCCGGGTTGTAAATGATACTTTTCCGTTTCTACTGTAATAGTATGTTTGCCGAAATTAAGCACCTCATTATCAAGTATATTGGCTATATGCTTGTTGTTAGTGTCATATAAGTCAATATGAATATGTTGGGCTTTATGTAGTTTAAATGATATATAGGTTTTTCCATTGATGGCAGGATTGGGATACAAATTGATATTTGCCCTGAGATCCACTTCCTGAATTCCGATAAAATCGTCTTCATGTATGATGGCCGTATAGATGTTTTCCTGTGTGCCATTTAAATGTTCCCATATGGGCCTGATCACACCGTTATGAGCAGTAATATTGGTATAATCTCCAAAAAACACACCCGCATTTGGCAAGAATGGCATTTCACTGATCTTGTGATTGGAAAAAGTTTCACCACCATCCGTAGAGCGCGCCATATATACATCGGTTAAGTTTCCACTTAAATTACGTCTATCATAAAAAACGATGTAAATATATCCGGTAGTTTGGTCTATATCCATCCAACAAAAAAATTGCTGGTTTCCGGCCACGTCATCATTAACACGGATCAGATCACTCCAGGTATCCCCCCCATCGGTAGATTTTTTGAGCCAGATATCGGTGTCATCACTGCCGTTTCTTTGGTCGCTCCAATTGACATAGATCGTACCATTATAAGG
>JANTFO010000127.1 GCA_024763365.1 Flavobacteriaceae bacterium | reverse complement strand
AAAAAAAAAAACAAAACTTTAAATGTTTTTTTCTTAAGCCAAGTATTTTTCTTAAACCAATCTGGTATGTAGGCTATTATTTATTACTTGATCTCATATTGTCAATATAGCTTACAATTTCATTTTGGGATGCCTTAAAGTCAAACCATTGTAGATTATTATCTCTTTTAAACCAGGTAAGTTGTCGCTTGGCAAATCGTCGGGTATTCTTTTTAATGTCAGATACCGCAAATTCCAAATTGGTTTTTCCTTCTAAATAGGTAAATAGTTCCCGGTAACCTACCGTTTGTAAAGCATTCAAATATCTGTATGGAAATAATGCTTTGGCTTCTTCCAGTAAACCTTGCTGTATCATACTATCGACTCTTTTTTCGATTCGTTGGTATATTATTTCTCTTTCTGCAGTGAGCCCTATATATAATGGTGTAAAATTTCTTTTTACTTTCTTATCGTTTTTAAAGCTGCTGAATTTTTTTCCTGAGCTAATACAAACTTCTAAGGCACGCAATACCCGTCTTGGATTATCAATAGCTATTTCATTATAGGACTCGGGGTCTAGTTCCAGTAATAGATTTTGCAGGTACTCCAAACCCTTTTTCTCTAAATCATCGCTAAGCTGTTCGCGGATTTTTTGGTCTACTTCAGGAAAAACATCCAACCCGTTGACTACCGCGTCTATATAGAGTCCGCTACCCCCGACCAATATAGCTAAATCGTTTTTTTGATAGATTTGATTTAGTTTTGCTATGGCATCTCTTTCAAAATCTCCAACGCTATAATCCCGGTGTATATTAATATGGTGTATAAAATGATGTTTCGCTTGAGCTAATTCATCCTTACTAGGTACCGCTGTCCCGATACTCATTTCTTTGTAAAATTGCCGTGAATCTGCAGAGAGTATTTCACAATCGAAGTGTTGGGCAAGCGCTATACTTAATGAGGTTTTACCAATTGCTGTTGGCCCTACAATGACGATGAGAAAGCCTCCCCCCGACCCCCTCCGAGGGAGGGGGAGATGGCCTCCCCCAGCCCCTCCGAAAGAAGGGCGTTTTGATTGGTTTGTATTGGGTGTTTGGTTACTCATTGTTTTGATTTATCCTACTGTTTCCTTATGAATTTTTGTCAAATCTCATATTTTAATCCCCCTTTTTCCCCCTTTAAAAAAGGGGGACAAGGCTACTCTCTCCCCTTTAAAAAAGGGGGACAAGGCCTACTCTCTCCCCTTTAAAAAGGTAGACAAGGCTACTCTCTCCCCTTTAAAAAGGTAGACAAGGGCTACTCTCTCCCCCTTGATGTAAGGTGCAAGCATAAGCTTTCTCCCCTTTGAAAGGGGGCCACCTTAGCTCTCCCCCTTGGTGAAGGGGGTTGGGGGGATTGATACTACTTGTCAGTATTTTCAATCATCTCAATATGATAAAATATTGCATCAGCTACTTGATAAAGGCTAACTAAAACTTCTTTTTCTGTAAACCTTAATAACTTATAACCTTTTTCTTCTAAGAATTTTTGTCTTTTCGCATCCTGCTCACTCTTTGCTAAATGGCTGCTACCATCAATCTCAATAATCAATTTCAACTTTCGACTTATAAAATCTACGATATATGGTGCTATTACAAATTGTCGGTTAAATTGATAACCTGTTTTCCTGGCACGTAACACATATTTCCATAGTACTGCTTCACCTTTAGTACCAAATTTTCGTAATTGACGACTATAATGTTTTAGCCGTTCTCTTTGTTCTTTGTTATACTTCATTATTATTTTTTAATCCCCCTTTTTCCCCCTTTAAAAAAGGGGGACAGTTTAATCATTTAATTTTTCTCCACAGTTATAACAAAATTCGGCCTCGTCATGATGGTCTATAGCCATACAATGTGGGCAAGCTTGTGTACTCACATGGACTTTCTTTTGTTTGTTGTATTCCGCACTGATGATACCTGTAGGGATGGCAATAATCGCATAACCCATTATCATTATAATGGAAGCTATAAATTGCCCAAAGGGAGTAGCGGGTGCAATATCACCATAGCCTACAGTTGTTAAAGTTACAATAGCCCAATACACTGCACGGGGGATACTGTCAAAACCACTGTCTTGCTTTATTTCAATTAAATACATCAAACTACCTAATATCACCGCAATACTCAACACAAAAAGTAAAAAAACGGATATCTTAGCCTTACTGGCCTTCATGGCCTTCAGTAAATTTTCTGATTCTCCGACATAACGGGCTAATTTTAACACCCTAAAAACTCTTAAAAGCCTTAACGCCCGTAGTACAACCAATGCATGCGCCCCCCCAAAAAACAAGGATATATATTTGGGAACCGTGGAGAGTAGATCTACAATTCCATAGAAACTGGTGATATATTTAACAGGTTTGCGAACAGAAACTATTCTGGCAACATATTCTAAAGAAAAAAGTATCGTGATCACCCACTCTGCCGCATCAAAAAAACTATGATACTTCACGTCATAAGATTCCACACTTTCTAACATCACTAGAATAATACTAGCTAGAATAAAAAAAAGCAGGATGACATCAAACAATTTACCAGCCGGGGTATCGGCTTCATAAATGATGTCGTGCATCTTTTTTCTCCAGGAAGATTCTTTTTGGTTCATCTAAAACTCAATTATTTTATGAATACGTTGTTTTTCAATGTTGTCTTTTACGATATATCGGTTGTCCAAACTGTCATTTAAAGGAGAAATGATCTTTTCCAAAATTTCCGGTTGTATCATTTGGTAAGCTAAATGTGTAAAAGCAAAACCCCTGATTTTACCCTCTGCGATAAGAATAACTGCTTTTTCTTCTGGTGACCTACCGGGATTGACCAACATCATATTTGCATAAGGGAAAGTGGTTTGCTGTTTTTTGGACAAATAATCACTGTTGTATCTGGGTTTGTGGATAGCCACTTTCTGGTTAAATATCAAACTTGCTAACAGGTAATTACCAGAAAGATCATAACTTATAGAGGCTAACTTAGTTTGTATATTTTGGACTTTTTTTGATTTACGTGAAAGGAAGTTTGACAGTTTTTGACGCATGTTTTTACCTTTTCCAATGTACATGATCCTACCATTTTGCTGATGCAGGTAAAATACGCCTGTCTTAGCAGGTGTCCCATTGATCACATCAACAATCTTCTCTTTTTTTACAAGGCTTGAGAATGATTTGATACTCCTATTAATAATTTCGTGTTGCTGATCTTTCTGTAATAATAGTTCTAAAAGCTGAACCGTAGCAAAAGCATCCCCTTCCGCCCTATGCCGGCCGGCTATAGGTATCCCTAAAGATTTACAAAGTTTACCCAAACTATAAGACTCCTCATCTGGTATTAATTTCTTACTCAGCTCCACAGTACAAAGCGTATCTCTATTGAACTGGTATCCTAAACTTCTAAATTCCTGACGTAACATCCGATAATCAAAATCGGCATTGTG
>JANTFO010000126.1 GCA_024763365.1 Flavobacteriaceae bacterium | reverse complement strand
AGGTTTGATCATGTACATATTAAAGGTACCCGTATTGGTCTCTAATCGCGAAAATTCTTTTTTACTAACTTGGTAAGTACTTATCAAGTCTTTTAACCCGGCATTATCAATGATGTTTTTCAATTTTTTTCCATCAGCAGCATAAAGTGTGTATGTTGTTGGTGTACTTGCATCCGAATAATTGAGAATATAATATTTCTTATTTCGGCTAAAAGTCGCACTGGAAGTGCCATTTTCAGGACTCAGTAATTTTTTATGTTTACCATTCAGGCTGATGCTATACACTGCTCTATTGATAGCATTTGTCTCACTAGATTGATAAAATACCTTTTTGCTTTCCTCATCTATGCCATAAAACTTTGTCATATCCCAATTACCTTTGGTGATCTGATTGATCAACTTACCTTTTTTAGAATAATGATACAGGTGATCATAACCGTCTTGTTCGCTACGCCAAATAAAACTATTATCATCCAAAAAAGTGAGCGTATTCCTTATATTGACATAAGTACCTGATTCTTCTTCCAAAATTAAGTCAGCTTTTGATCTTTTGGCATTGATAAAAAATAATTTGAGGTCGTTTTGCCTTCTATTTAAGGTTTGAACAGATAACAAATTTTCATCTGCAGTCCATTTAATACGAGGAATATATTCATAAATACCCAAGTCGATATTATCAGTTTTATCTTTTGCGAGATTGTAAATATGTAAACTAACTTTTGAATTATTTTCTCCGGCTTTAGGATATTTAAAAGTTATCGGTTCAGGATATAAGCCCTCACCATACTTCATCATAGTAAATTCCGGCACTTCACGTTCGTCAAAACGCAAAAAAGCCAAATGCGATCCTGTCTTATTCCATTGAAAAGCCTTGACAAAACCGAACTCCTCCTCATACACCCAATCGGTCACCCCGTTGATGATCTCATTAATCTTACCATCAACAGTAACTTGAGTGATTTGTTTTGAATGTAAATCTTTAATATAAATATTATTTTGAAATACATAAGCTACTTTTTGACCATCGGGAGAGAATGTGGCTTGTTGGATTTTCTTTTCCGAAACTTTCTGAAGACTTTTATTTTTCAAGTCAAAAACATAAAAAAAGGCACTTTCAGATCTTCGGTAAATAGGTTCCGGTTCCACAGTTAATAATACCTTAGACTCATCCTTACTAAAACTATAATTTTCGAAATAGTCAATTTTCTGTAGGTCTTTACTATCTATTAATGTTGTCACTTTCTGTTGATCGACAAAGCTAAATTTATCTATTCGCGTACTTCGTGTTTCACGATCATATTCCAAAACAGTATAAAAATCCCCTTCTAAAGTTTTGAGTGTTTGTAATCGTTCTGTACGAAAAGTTCCTTCCTGCCAAATATCTTCTAGTGTAATTTTTTTCAATTCTTCTTGAGCATATAAAGAAATACTCCATAAACTAAGAAGCAGGCTAAAAAAAATAGCCTTTACTGTTTTTAAATACATATTTAGGTTTTTTGATGTCGCAATATTACAAAAAATGCTTTGCCCTACATTATGACAACTAATTTTTCTGTTTCTTTGTACCACAACAAAGGCATATATAACTCGTTATAAAGCTGTCAAATACTTTGAATTAAAAAATAATGAAACCGACATGTTTAAAATCATCATTAAATAGTCAAAGAAATGATTATTTTAATCATCAAAGCTTACATGTTACCATAAAAAACAATAAAAATATACACATGAAACAACTACTCATTTGGTCAATCCTTATCATCACCATCGGATTAAGTTCATGTCGCAAAGATTTTAGTACTAAGCCAAGTACGGGTAACTTGGACTTTTCAAAAGATACGGTTTATCTGGACACCATTTTTAGCGGGATTAGTTCGTCAACTTATACCTTAAAAGTGTATAACAGAAGCTCGGAAGATATACATATACCCAGCATCCGGCTGGGTGAAGGCGAAGATTCCGGTTACCGGTTAAATGTGGATGGTATACCCGGACGTAGCTTTGAGGATGTCAATATTTTGGCCAAAGACAGCATATTTGTTTTTATCGAAACTACACTGGATACGGAAGATATCCCCAGTATCCTTTATGAAGACCAGATACTATTTGATGAAGGAGACCGCGAACAGAAAGTGCAATTAGTGAGCTTGGTAAAAGATGCTTATTTTCTTTACCCTGATAAAGATATTTCCGGTGAAATAGAAACATTGGTGTTCAATGGTGAAGATACCGAAATTCAAGGTAGGTATCTCAATGAAAATCACCCGGAAAATGGGAATGAATTTGTTTTCACCAATGAAAAACCCTACATAATTTATGGTTATATGATGGTAGGCACGCCTGACAATCAAGCCAAAACTCTCATTATGGAAGCCGGTGCGCAAGTACATTTTCATGCCAATTCGGGCTTATACGTAGCTCCTAATTGTAGCTTACATATTCTTGGCGAAAGAAATGTGGAAGGTCAACCGGAAACTGAAGTCATCATACAGGGAGATCGATTAGAACCTGAATATGAAAATATACCCGGACAATGGGGAACAATAAACTTGTTGACAGGCAGTATTCATAATATCATTGAATATGCTACTATAAAAAACGGGACAATTGGTTTAATTGTTCAAGGTATTTCTTCATCAACTACACCTACGCTTGAAATTAAGAATTCTAAAATATTTAATCATTTATCTTTCGGCATGGTTGCTGTGCACAGCTTTATAGAAGCTAAAAACTTAGCAAGTAACAATTGCGGTTCTTCGGGATTTGCGGGTATGTATGGGGGTGCCTATAATTTTACACATTGCAGTTTTGCCAATTCGTGGAGCGGGGCTCGTTCAACCCCAAATATTTGGTTGATTGACTCAAATAAATACCTGAAAAATGAAGATGACCCATTGGAGTATTTAGACTTGTATTTTGCCAATTTTACAAACTGTATCATGGACGGAAATGGCAATATAGAAATGGAATTTGACCGGGAAGGAACGGACAATGAATTTAACTTCAAGTTTACCAATAATTTGATCCGTTTTAATGATATTAACAATATCTATGCTGATAACCCACTATATGATTTTGAGAATACTGACCTATATGCTAACAATATATTTAACGGAGAACCTGACTTTAAAGACCTGTTGTTAAACGAATTAGTAATCGGCGAAAATTCAGATGCAAATGCCAATGCCGATACTACAGGTACGGCAGTAGTTCCATTAGATATAACTGGTAAAACACGTGCCAATCCGGCAGATATAGGGGCTTATGAACATATTATTTTTGAAGATGAATAACTGTATAAATACAAAAGTAAACAATTAACAAATTCCATACCTGCTTTCGCAGGTAACTAAATAGCAATTTACCCGCCGGAGCGTAGCGTAGGCGGGCGACTAAAGACTAACGACCAACGACTATAACTCATGCCAAAAAACATCATCATCACCGGAGCTAGCAGGGGAATAGGTTACGAACTAGTAAAAATATTGTCTATCTCTCATAATGTATTGGCCATTTCCAGAAACACAAAATCTCTTGAAAAAATAAGACCATCGGCTGCTATTTATAAAGATAAAGGCACCTTAAAAA
>JANTFO010000125.1 GCA_024763365.1 Flavobacteriaceae bacterium | reverse complement strand
TCCGATCCTAAGATTGCAAATGATACTCCGGCTTTATTTAATAGCTTGGCAAAGGCTTTTGATACTTTTTGCGCTCTTGCATCATAACTGCCTGCACAGCCTACCCAATACAAAATATCCGGTTCCTTCCCCTCGGCAGCATATTCCGCCATAGTTTTAACGATTAATTTTTCTTGCATTTTTTATATGTTTATTATTTAAAACAACTTTTTTATTTCTATTCTTATCTAATACAACTTTTTATTTGCTTGTAAAGGTTAAAGTTTAAAGTAAAAATGCTAAAGTAAAAAGTTTAAGTAAAAAGGCTAAAACTCAACACTAAGTACTAAACATTCAAAACTCAAAACTAAAAACTCAAAACTAAAAACTCAAAATTCAAAACTAAACAATAACCTCCTTTGTCCAAGCATCTCTTTCTTCCTGCATCTGCCATACACTACCGCTATTTTCCAAACTTGTAAACATTGGCATCCAGTCTGAAGGCCCTGCAGAATCGGTCAATATTCTATATCTGCGCATTTGTAAAATAATATCCAAAGGATTTATTAATACCGGACATTCTTCAACACAGGCATTGCAAGTGGTACAAGCAAAAATTTCTTCATCTGATATATAATCAAAAAGCGATTTTCCATCATCAAAATTTTCAGCAGATAACACAACATTTTCACCTTTAAGATCTTCTCTGATATATTTTGAATCTTTGGACCTTAATTTTTTTCCTACTTCTTCCGCTCTGTCTCTTACCATCATAACAATTTTTCTGGGAGACAATACCTTTCCTGTTACATTAGCAGGACATTTGTCTGTACATCTACCACACTCGGTGCAAGTATAAGCATCTAAAATGTTTTTCCATTTCAATCCCATTATTTCTTTTGCTCCGAATTCGGGAATTTCTTCACTCATAGCATCCATGTTGTCCATTTGTCCACCATCACCACCCAGACCCATCATTGATTTTACTTCATTCATAATCACAGGCATATTTTCCATTTTGCCTCTCGGTACCAATGGAGTGAAAAAAGTATTGGGGAAAGCAAAGATTAAATGCAAATGCTTTGATATAGTGAGATATAGAATAAATCCGTAAACAACTGTTAAATGCAACCACCAACCAATTCTCTCCAAGATTCTTAATGTTTGTGTATCAAGTCCGCTAAAAACATACTTTGCCAATAATGAAGACACGGCAAATTGTCCTGTATGGTGAAAATGCTCAGACAATCTGGATTGAAGAACCAAGTCGGAACTATTAGCTAGAAAGATACCTGTAATCAATAATATCTCTCCAAGCAAGATTAAATTAGCATCCGTAAACGGCCATCCTTTCATTTCGGGTTTATGAAATCTCTTTACATTGATGATGTTTCTTCTCGATAAAAATACTACTGTAGCGATAAATGCCAGTACCGAAAGTATTTCTATTAATGATATAATGAATGTATAAAAACCACCAAGTGGTTGAGATAATATTCTATGCTTGCCAAAAAATCCATCGATCAAAATTTCTATCAATTCTATTTGGGTAAAAAGGAAGGCGACATAAATGAAAAGATGAAATAATGCAGGCAGAAAATATTTAAACATTTTACCCTGTCCCAATGCAACTAAAATCATTGTTCGCCATCGCGCCCCTTTGTTATTTACCAATTCATAACTTCTGCCTAATTTAATGTTTTTGACTATGTTTGAATAAGCCTTATAGGAAAGAACAACAGTCAGAATTGTAACAATTGTAAAAATTATTTGTTGTATCATTTTAATTTGATATTAAGTACATAAATTAATCAGCTAAATTAATGTATATTATTCTAATTGTACTATTTTTACACTTAAAAATAATTTCAAATGAAAATTTTAGACCATATACAAATAACAAGAAAATTGGAAAGAATGTCTTTTGAGATAGCAGAGTCCAATTTTGATATTGAAAAATTATATTTGATTGGAATAAATAACAATGGATATAATTTTACTAAAATGCTGAAATCATATTTAAAAAAAATATGCAAGACTGATATCAAATTGCTTCGGATTTCTTTGAATCCTAAAAATCCCGTAGCGGAAGAAATAACAATTGATATAGATAAAAAAGAACTTGAAGCTGCAAATATTATCGTTATTGATGATGTGGCAAATACAGGGAGGACCTTGTTCTATGCTATGAAAGTATTGATGGATGTAGTTCCCGAAAAGGTGGAAACAGCTGTCTTGGTTGATAGAATGCACAAATCTTTTCCAATAGCCATAAATTATGTGGGACAAAGTTTTGCAACAACTATACAAGAAAATATATTGGTCAAATTGGATAAAGCCGGTGAAGAAGCGGTATATTTGGAAATGTGATTTTTTAAATTTTTCAGATGTGTTTTAAAATATTTTCATATTTATTTAAGAAAAAAGCAAAAGAAGATAATAGCATGAAGTATCTAATAGCCGGGCTGGGAAATATAGGGGAAGAATATTCGGATACCCGTCATAATATTGGTTTTTTGATAGCTGATAAATTGGCTGAAAAAGCAGGAGTAAGTTTTAAACAAGAAAGATTGGCCTATTTTGCAGAATTTAGACACCGAGGCCGTAAAGTATATGTAATAAAGCCCACGACTTATATGAATCTAAGTGGTAAAGCTATAAAATATTGGCTGGATAAACTGGGGATTAAAAAATCTCATCTGATGGTGAATGTCGATGATATTAATCTGGATTTCGGTAAAATACGAATTAGAAAAAAAGGTAGTGATGGAGGTCATAACGGTTTGAAAGATATACAAAACTATCTCGGAAATGATTACAACAGGTTGAGAGTTGGAGTTGGAAATGAGTTTTCCAAGGGGCATCAGGTGGATTATGTATTGGGAGAATGGACAAGTGAACAAAGAGAAAAATTGCCTGAGATAGTAGAAAAAGCAGCAAATGCTAATCTCGATTTTGTGTTTCGGGGAATGCACCACGTATTAAATAATTACAACGGCTAATCCTATCAAATATGAAGTTAAAGCCTTTATTCATATTATATTTATTTTTAATATATGGAAGTATTCAGGCTCAACAAACAAAAAAGAATTTTTCAACCTTTGATAATTTTTTTGCTAAGGAAGATTCATTTAACAGGGTTAAGTTTTACTCGGGAATAGGAATAGGTGCAGTTGCCTACGGGACGGCAAGTTATTCACTATACAATTATTGGTACAAGGAGCAGGGATTTGAAAAGTTTCATCTGTTCAATGATTGGGGGGAATGGCAAAATATGGATAAAATGGGTCATATATATACTGCATATAATCAAAGTATTGTCATGTATGACCTTGCCAGTTGGACCGGCTTACACACTAATAAATCTATTGTTTTTGGTTCTCTTATGGGTATTTTATTGCAATCCACTATTGAGATAATGGATGGATTTTCGCCCAAATGGGGATTTTCAATACCTGATATGGCAGCTAACTTTTCAGGATCGCTTTTATTTTATTTGCAACAAAAATATTGGGGGCAGCAAAAGATTGTTTTGAAAGAGACTTCATGGAGGAAAAGATACAGCACTGATCCGGTATATTCCCTTGATGGAAAGTATTTTACTACTTTGGAGGGTAGGGCAGACCGTTTATATGGAACTTCGATAGCCGAAAGGTACCTGAAGGACTACAATGTACAGACATATTGGCTCTCAGTCAATTTTGAGAGTGTTTTAGGGATAGATGATATTCCGTCCTGGTTGAATTTGGCTAT
>JANTFO010000124.1 GCA_024763365.1 Flavobacteriaceae bacterium | reverse complement strand
CAGTTTTTGTCAGAAGTTTTTAGTCTAATCCTGTCAAATTTTCATATTTTTTTTATTTGGTATAGGCTTTGTTTTTAGTGGATTGAAAATAAGATTTTTAACTAAAAACTATAGCATTATGACACTTATTAAAAAAAACCAAAGTATGTTTCCCTCCGTTTGGGAAGACCTTTTTAGTAATGACATTTTCCATACGCCCAGTATGGCGCAAACAGGCTTGAGTATTCCGGCCGTTAACATCAAAGAGACCGGAGATATGTTTCAGATCGAAATGGCTGCCCCGGGTATGAAAAAAGCAGATTTTAATATCACCGTAGATCAAAATGTGATCACCATTTCCTCAGAAAAGAGTGAAGAAAATGTGGAGGAAAACAAAGACGAATTCTATACCCGAAAAGAGTATAGCTATCATTCTTTTGAAAGAAGTTTTACTTTACCCGAAACTGCCGATCGCGAAAAAGTAAAAGCCAATTACAAGGAAGGCGTTTTGATTATTGAAATTCCTAAAAAAGAAGAAGCTAAAAGATTACCACAGAATATTAAAGTATCCTAAAAGTAAGATTATGATTTCATAGTAAATAGGATTTTTAAATTAGGTTGGAGGTTCTGTGTCATTTCAAATTGTCATTTCGACCGAAACGCAGTGAAGTGGAGAAATCTACTTTATAGTATTAAATTAATATAGATATCTCGACAAGCTCGATATGACAAATAACCTCCTTTTCAAAACACCGGTATGTTAAGTATCGGTGTTTTTTATTCGCGGGGCGAAAACCATTAAATGGGTTTGATAGAAATTTTGAAGAGTAATACCAAAGTTATGCGATCTGGAGTTGTACTGAGGTTTATACATATAATTTATTATTTTAAAATTACATATAAATATTACTTATAAAAAAACCGTGATTTATAATTCATTTAAAAGGCTTTTAAACAAAATCAAACACCATATACCCTATTTTTCTAAAAGTCTCAGAGCTACGAAAAAAAGCTACTTAGAGCCGTTTTTGGTAAATATGCACAAATGAACTGTATTCTTTCGTAAAAAGTGCCTTGGTATTGGAATACAAAGCAATCAAAAATCCTCTTAGATAATTTTGATTCCCTTTATATTTTTCAGAAAGCAGGCTTACATAAAAAGCATCAAAAAGCAAACCTTTACTTTTGATAAAATGGAATTCCTGTTTTGCTAAAATGCTTTTCAAAGCGCTTTGCGAAAAATGCCACAAATGTCGAGGTACATCATAAGCCGCCCAAAAGTACCCATAGTGTTTTGCATCATAACTTTTAAAGTTAGGCACGGCAATAATTACATAACCACCGGGTTTCAATAGTTGGTGTATTTTATGAAGGTAGTCCTTATAATCAGGTATATGTTCCAACACATGCCAAAGCGTAATCACATCAAACAGTTGATTATCAGACATTAAGCTATCTATTTCTGTAAAAACTGAAATCTTATCATCCTTTTTTTGGAGATTTTTTCGTGCTAAAGCATTCGTTTCCAGTCCGGTAACCTTCCAGCCCTTGTTTTTAGCTGCTATGAGAAACGCACCTGTCCCACAACCTATGTCCAGTAGTTTTTTATCAGCAGTTTGTAAGGAGTTGATAAGATTAACTTTTTTTCCGAGCATGTATTTTTTAACTCCTTGATAAGCTTTATTAAAAAGTCCCGTTTTGGAATCGGTATGAGAGATGTATGTATCATCATCATAATAGCTATCTAAAGCAGCCGCATCTGGTTGAGGTACGGTTTTCAATAACGCATGATGTTCATCCCGGTGCAGTTCAAATACTTCTCCGCTTTTAAAATGATCTTTTGTTTCTAAGTAAACTTTATGCATCTTTCCAAAATGTTCCACGTGGAACTATCTCCCCAAATGTACCAATAAAACTGAAATATCACTAGGTGAAACGCCACTGATTCTGCTAGCTTGTGAAATAGTTCGTGGTTGTATTTTACTGAGTTTTTGACGGGCTTCGGTGGAAATAGACAGTATTTTATTGTAGTCAAAATTATCTGGAATTTTGACGTTTTCTAACCTATTGAGTTTGTCTGCATTGTTTTTTTCCTTGTTGATGTAACCCGAATATTTAAGGTCTATAATCACCTGTTCCAATACATCCGAACCTAAATTATTTGTATGAATATAGGTAGAAACCTCTTTAAAAGAAGTGATCGTTTTCAGGTCAAATTCCGGACGGGAAAAAACTTTGTACATTTTCAAAGACTGGCTCACTTTTTTGGAATTGAGTTTTTCCAAAACAGGATTGATAACTTCCGGCTTGATGCTGGTTTTTTTTAGGAATTGGATCATTTCCGCTGTTTGTGCTTCTTTTTTTAATACCTGTTCATAGCGTTTTTTAGAAGCCATACCTAATTCGTACGCCATAGGTGTTAAGCGAATATCGGCATTATCCTGGCGTAACAGGGTGCGGTATTCCGCTCTAGAAGTAAACATTCGGTAAGGTTCTTCTGTGCCTTTAGTGATGAGATCATCAATTAAAACCCCGATATAAGCTTCATTTCTTTTTAGAATAAAAGGTTTTTTATCTTGTAATTTTAATGCTGCATTGATACCCGCCATAAGCCCCTGAGCAGCGGCTTCTTCATAACCGGTAGTGCCATTTACCTGTCCGGCGAAATATAAATTGCTCACTTTTTTGGTTTCCAAGGTATGTTTTAACTGCGTAGGTGGAAAGAAATCATATTCTATCGCATAACCAAATCGCAGGATTTTCACCTTTTCAAAACCGGGAATACTTCGTAAAGCTTTGTCTTGAACACGTTCCGGCAGAGAGGTGGAAAAACCGTTGACATAATATTCATTGGTCGTCCAGCCTTCCGGTTCTACAAAAATTTGGTGTCTTTCTTTTTCCGAAAAACGATTGATTTTTTCCTCTATTGATGGACAATATCGGGGACCCACACTTTTGATGGCTCCGGTAAACATGGGGCTTTGGTCAAATCCGGTTTCGAGCAGTTTGTGTACTTCCGGACTGGTATAGGTCATATAACAGGATTTCTGTTGTGAGAGGGCTTGGGTATCATCAGAATAAGAGAATTTCGCCGGCTTATCATCTCCGGGTTGTTCTATCATTTGTGAGAAATCCAAAGAACGCGCATCTACCCGTGGAGGTGTTCCCGTTTTCATTCGGTCGGTTTCAAAACCGAGTGCGACCAAATCTTTTGTGATGCCACAAGCGGCTCTTTCCCCGGCACGACCACCGGAAAAATTTTTCTCTCCAATGTGTATTTTTCCGTTTAAAAAAGTACCTGCCGTTAAGATGATACTCTTGGTTTTTATGGGAAAACCGAGGGTAGTTTTTACTCCTTTTACCTCATTATTTTCTATTACAAGATCCACTACCATATCCTGAAATAGATCCAGGTTGTCCGTATTCTCCAATATTTCACGCCAGGCTGCAGAGAATTGCATGCGGTCATTTTGTGTACGCGGGCTCCACATGGCTGGCCCTTTAGACATGTTCAGCATCTTGAATTGAATGGCCGTTTTATCGGAAACGATGCCACTCATACCGCCTAGAGCGTCAATTTCACGTAATATCTGCCCCTTGGCAATACCGCCCATGGCCGGGTTGCAGCTCATTTGGGCAACATTCTGCAGGCTCATGGTGATCAATAGGGTGTGTGCACCCATTCTTGCACTGGCTACCGCTGCCTCGCAGCCTGCATGTCCGGCACCTATCACTATGACATCATATGTATGATCGAATAAACTCATGATTTGTTCCACGTGGAAC
>JANTFO010000123.1 GCA_024763365.1 Flavobacteriaceae bacterium | reverse complement strand
GAGGAGTTTTCACCCAATGACGAGGGCATTCCATTTGGGCAGTTGATAGCTGGGATCTACAGTTGATCACGTTTCTCAAAAACAATCTCATACTTGATACCTCCGGGATCTTTAAAGAAAAGCGCATAATAATTTTCACCGTGTTGAGGATAATATTGCGGTGGATCTACAATTTCTGCTCCTGCTTTCACAATTCTTGGATAAATCGAATCTACTTCCTCTTTTGATTTTGCTTGAAAGGCCAAATGATGTAATGACCCCGGTTTCCTGCGATGTACTGCTTCATCTTTAAAAACTGACCTGGGAGAGTTAATGCCCAGTATCAATTTGGGATGAACATATTCTATCACATCAAATTCATGAGCGGGAACGCTGCCCTTGTGTTTGTTTTTTAGATCAAAGCCCAATAAGGGCAAAAACTTGTCATAAAAAACTTCGGCTTCTGCTAGGTCTTTAACAGTGATCTGTAAGTGATCGATAATAGGTTTCATAGGAAAAAAATGTAAAAGTTCTTAAAATTATGAATTAATTTCCATTCTGATCCAATATATTTCCGATATAATTGGTTTCTTTCATGGTTTGGAAAATAGATTTTTCATCATCTGTTTCCATACAGGAAGCAAAACTTTCCAAGTTTTTGATATATTCTTTCAGAGCCTTAAGAATAGGGGATTTGTTCTCCATAAATATGGGTGTCCATGTCTCTGCTGAACTTTTAGCCAACCTAACTGTTGAAGCGAAACCACTGCCGGCCATATTGAAAATATTTTTCTCACTTTGTTCGATTTCTAAAACCGTTTTGCCCAACATAAACGAACTGATATGCGACAAATGAGAAACATAGGCTATATGCTTGTCATGCGATATACTATCCATGCTATCTACTTGCATATTAAGTGATTGTAGTATTTCTATTCCCTTTTCCAGAAGGTCATTACGAGTATTTCCCGAATCACAAATGATACATTTTTTTCCTTCAAAAAGATTGTGCAAAGCCGCTTCCGGCCCTGAAAATTCAGTTCCTGCAATGGGATGAACAGCCAGAAATTGATCTCTTTTGAAATGTGAATCTAAGGCCTTACAAATTGGTGCCTTGATAGAACCGGTATCAAAAACCAAGCAGTTTTTGGAGACTTTATCTAATATTTCAGCAGTGACTTTTGGAATAGTATTCACAGGAATGGCGATGACTACTAAATCCAAATTTACCCAGTCGGTTTCCTCCATTTTTTGATCGACCAAGCCCATTTTAAGTGCCTTGAATAAATGTGCCGAATTCTTATCTATTCCAAAAATCTTTGCGCCGGTTTGTTTGCGTAAAGCCAGGGCAAAAGAACCGCCTAAAAGTCCTAATCCTATTATGCCAATTTTTTTAATTTGTTTCATCTATAATCTGTTAAGTGCTTCTAAAATTGTTTCTTGAGGACTGCAAAGGGAAAACCTTACAAATCCATCACCATTTGACCCAAAAATACTGCCCGGTGCCACAAAAATGTCTTTTTTCTCCAGCAATTTGTCTGTAAAAGTATAACTGTCCATACTTTCTGGTAGCTGTGCCCAAACAAAAAAACCACTGCTATTTGGATTCACTGTTAATTTTAGTTTGGCAGCTATCTGAAATGTGAGGTTCCTCCTTTGCACATATTCCTCATTTTGTTTTGTATACCACGCTGATTCTGTTTGCAAAGCGGCAATGGCGCCCATCTGAACAGGGTAAAACATACCACTATCCATATTAGATTTTATTTTAAGCACTTGCTTAATAATACTATCGTTTCCAACGATCATACCCACACGCCAACCAGCCATATTGAAAGTCTTACTCAAAGAATGGAGTTCAATCACCCCATCATCTGGTTTGGCAACACTGAGAATACTTTGTGGCTTTTCGGTTAGGATAAAACTATAGGGATTATCATGGGCGATTATGATTTGGTGTTTTCGGCCAAATGCCAATATTTTTTCATAACCGCTACTATCAATATTATAGCCTGTAGGCATATGTGGATAATTGACCCACATTATTTTAACATTGGTGAGATCATTCTTTTCCAGCGCTTTAAAGTCAGGTAGACCATGTTGATTGATATCTAAAGAATAGTAACGTGGTTCACCTCCGGCTTGAAGTGTTGCTGAAGCATAGGTCGGATAACCGGGATTAGGAATGAGCACTTCATCTCCCGGATTAACGTAAGCCTGACTCAAATGCTGGACCCCTTCTTTAGAACCGGCTAATACCAAAACTTCTTTTTCTGGATGTAGTTGAACTTCATAATGCTTTTGGTAAAATCCTGCTATGGCTTGCCTTAATTCAGGAATACCGCTGTAGGGCTGGTAGCCATGCTTTTCTGGTTGATTTGCAGCATTTTTTAAAGCTTTTACAGCTTGTGGCGGCGGGGGTAAATCCGGGTTGCCGATGGCCAAATTGATGATAGACCTTCCGGAAGCTGTCAATTCCCTGATCTCTCTGAGCTTTTCTGCAAAGTAATAGGTTTGTATTTGTGAGGATCTATTTGATGGAACTATTTTCATTTTCTAATAATGTCTAATTCTACTTTCTACTTTTTACTTTTTACTTTTTACTTTTCTTGTTGTTTGTAGAGCCCTAAAATTTTCCACTGGTGAGCTAATTTTTGTACTTCCATTTCGGCTTGTTTAAAATTGTTTTTATTCTCAAAGATCAGGTCAGCATAAAAGGCATATTCCCAAGGTTTTACAATGATTGGTACCGATTGAATTTTAGTGAGATTGATTCGGTTTTTACTAAATAAACTCAAAACTTTAGCCAAACTACCCGTTTCATGGGAAAGGGTAAATTTCACCGAAGCTTTTGTATAAGGGCAGCTTTCCTCATTACCTTTTGTTTGTAACAAGACAAATCGTGTGTAATTATGTGGATGGGTTTGGATATCATTGGCGATGATTTCCAGATTATAGATTTTGACAGCTTCTTTGGATGCTATGGCAGCCACTTGTTTGATCTGTTTATCATGGATGAGTTTCGCCATGGCGGCCGTATCTTTTTCCTCTATCAATTTGATATGCGGAAATTGCCTGAAAAACTTCCGGCATTGTTCCAAAGCCATGGGATGAGACCAAACTTCCTTAATATCAGCCAATTGCTGTCCGGGCAATGCCATCAATTGGTGTTGGATAGGCAGGTAAAATTCCCTGGTGATGAAAAGATTGTATTCATCGATCAGGTTGTAATTAGGTAAAATAGCTCCGGCTATACTGTTCTCAATGGCCATCACACCAAGCTCAGATTGATCATTAATTATTTGAGGTGGTATCTCAGAAAACGATAAACATTCGAGCAATTCAATATCATTTCCAAATAACTTTGTAGCTACCTCGTGGTGGTAGGAACCTTTGATACCTTGTATACTTATTTTCATCTCTTTTATATTTATTACCGATGCCATGCATCGGATTCCTAACTGTACCTCTCCTGGGGAGAGGTCAAATCTCGGTTCTCGAGATTTGGGAGAGGGGAGAAATAAAGATTTTATATATGGATTGATAAAACAATACTTTTTTACAAAAAATCTTTATTTCAAAAAAAAAGTTCCGAATGCTCGGAACTCTTTGTTATGTATTGACAAATCTACACTACAAGTCCCGACTTTTATCGCTAAAATAAAAGCTAAAGTAACTTGTAAAGTAAGTATGATATAACATGGGTTTGTTTTATACGGACAAACCTAAATAAAAAATATGAATTGAGTGTGTTTACGGTAGATTTTTATGCAGCCTGGTTTTGGGTTGGGATTAATTTGTTAATATTATTAAATAAAAGTCACGACATTTTC
>JANTFO010000122.1 GCA_024763365.1 Flavobacteriaceae bacterium | reverse complement strand
GTTTCAAAATAGGTTACAGTTTTTTTATCTTGTATAAATCCGTATTTGATTACTTCTGCTAAACCAGAAATAAACTCCCTTTTTGGTAAGGTTTTTAGAAATTCAGGTTCCATTAACACCATCTTCGGATGTGCAAAAACGCCAATTTGATTTTTTAATCCGTTAAAATCAATACCTGTTTTTCCGCCAATTGCAGCATCTACCATTGCCAACATGCTGGTGGGAATATTGATGAAATCTATCCCTCTTTTATACGTAGCTGCAGCAAAACCTCCTAAATCTGTAATCATACCTCCTCCAAGATTGATAAGCAGGCTCTTTCTATCAATTTGATATGCTGTAAGTTTGTTCCATACTTCAATTAAGCTTTTGTCATTTTTATTAGATTCTCCGGCTGGAATGACGATTGTTTTAAAATCAAATTTTAGATTTTTTTTCAGGAGTGGTAAACAAGACTTTTCAGTATTAGTATCTACTAACACAATAAGACTTGAATACTTTTTTTCCTCAATAAAAGAATTTAGTGGATCAAATATTGAGAGATTATGTTTAGAAATAATTATTTGTGGTAAACTTACTTGCATACATACTTAATTTTTGGTGAAATTAAGTAATTCTATGTATTTGAAGTATGATAATATAAAAAAACACACCATCAAGTAGATGGTGTGTAGAGAAACTTTTAAATAAAATTAGTATTATTTTTTCTTTTTACCGCCTGCCATAAATACTATTAGCATAATAATTAGAACTAAAAAGATGACAAACATGATGACAGCTTGTAACACACCGTTTCCCCAACTAACTAATGATAATAAATTTGCTAACATATATTCTTTAATTTTGGTTAATTATATTGTTGCGAATATAAACAATGCGAAATTAATTTATATGATAATTATCATTTTGTATAATTATTCTAACTAAAAATGAGAAAAGTTAAAATATAATCTTAATTTAAGTTTATTTGTGAATTAGTTAAATTCACTAGTAAAGTGAAGTTTTACACTAGGATATTTTTGTTCGCTCATTTGAATGGAAAAAGCTGAATCGGCCAAAAAAACAAGTTGTCCGTCTTTGTCAGTAGCTAAATAACGCTGTTTGATACGTTTGAATTCTTCATACTCCTCATTTTTGGGATCATTAGGATGCACCCAACAGGCTTTGTGTACTTGAATAGGTTCGTAAGTACATTTGGCACCATATTCATGCTCCAGACGATATTGGATCACTTCATATTGCAGAGCACCTACAGTTCCAATGATTTTTCTGCCGTTAGCTTCTAGTGTAAATAATTGTGCCACCCCTTCATCCATGAGTTGGTCAATTCCTTTGTGTAATTGTTTGGCTTTCATCGGATCTGCATTGTTGATATACCTGAAATGTTCCGGTGAAAAACTGGGGATCCCTTTAAATTGTATGATTTCACCTTCGGTGATAGTATCTCCAATTTTAAAATTTCCGGAGTCGGGCAAACCGACAATATCACCGGGAAAGGACTCTTCGATAATCTCTTTTTTATCAGCAAAAAAAGTGTTGGGGCTGGAAAATTTCAGTTTTTTATTTTGGCGAACATGTAAGTAAGGGACATTACGCTTAAAAATTCCCGAGACTATCTTTACAAAAGCCAAGCGGTTTCGGTGATTAGGATCCATATTGGCGTGTATCTTAAAAACAAAGCCGCTCAATTCATTTTCTTCAGGATGCACCATTCTTATATCGCTCATTTTTGGTAAGGGTGGAGGCGCTATGTCTATAAAACAATCCAACAATTCTTTTACGCCAAAGTTATGTAAGGCCGAGCCAAAAAATACAGGTTGAATAGTTCCATTTAAGTAATGCTCCCTATCAAAACTAGGATACACCTCACGGATAAGTTCCATTTCTTCACGAAGTTTGTCCGCCGCATCCTGCCCAATTTTATCCGTTAGTACCGGTTGATTTAAGTCAGTGAAATCAATTCCTTCAGATATTTTTGGTTTGTTTTGCTCATCATAAAGATTGAGTTTTTGTTCCCAAATATTGTAAATACCCCGGAAATCATAGCCCATACCAATAGGGTAGGTAAGGGGAACTACATTGAGCCCCAGTTTTTGTTCTATTTCATCTAGTAAGTCAAATGCATCCTTTCCTTCACGATCCAATTTATTGATAAAAACAATCATGGGAATTTGCCGCATACGGCAGACTTCTACCAATTTTTCAGTTTGTTCTTCCACCCCTTTAGCTACGTCAATCACAACAATAACACTATCAACAGCGGTTAAAGTACGGAAGGTGTCTTCCGCAAAATCCTTATGGCCGGGGGTGTCTAAAATATTGATTTTCTTATTTTTATAAATGAAAGCTAAAACAGAGGTAGCCACAGAAATACCCCTTTGACGTTCTATTTCCATAAAATCGGAAGTAGCAGATTTTTTGATCTTATTACTTTTTACGGCACCGGCTTCTTGAATGGCCCCTCCATAAAGCAATAATTTTTCGGTCAAAGTAGTTTTACCTGCATCCGGGTGAGAGATAATACCAAAGGTTCTACGACGGGCTATTTCTTGTTTAAAATTCAAATCTTATGCTTCTTTCATTCAGCCCGCAAATGTATAAAATATTATGGCAGTATTTTTGTAGTTTTACGGCTATATAAATAGGACTCAAATGTCAAAAGAATATGTAATATTGGTTGATGAAAACGACCAAAAAATAGGGCTTATGGAAAAGATGGAAGCCCATGAAAAAGCCTTGTTGCATCGGGCATTTTCTGTATTTGTTTTCAATGATAAAAACGAATTGCTCCTACAACAAAGAGCTGCTGAAAAATACCATTCCCCATTGGAATGGGCCAATACCTGCTGCAGCCACCCTCGTGATGGAGAAGATACAATAGCTGCGGGTAAAAGACGTTTACAAGAAGAAATGGGCTTTACTTGTGAATTGGAAGAACGCTTTTCATTCATCTATAAAGCATCGTTTGCAAACGGATTGACAGAGCATGAGTTGGATCATGTGTTGGTAGGTTATTATGACGATAACCCAAAGATCAACCCCAAAGAAGTGGCCGATTTTAAATGGATGAAGTTGGAAGATGTCAAAACAGCGATTGCTCAAAACTCGAATAAGTATACTGCCTGGTTTAAAATCATCTTTGAGAAATACTATGAATATGTTTCCCGGTAATAAATATCATTTTCTTTTTTATAGCTTCATACTGTTTTTTGCTTTTATGCCATTTGTAATGGCGCAAGAAACGGTAAATCAATTTGATGCAAATGGCAAACGACATGGTGTATGGAAAAAAATGTATGAAAATGGCAACCTGCGTTATACCGGTAAGTTTAAACATGGAAAGGAAGTAGGGGAGTTTAGGTTTTATGCTTTAAAAGGAGGAAAAGCCCCCATTGCAATAAAGAAATATGAAATGAATAATGATACCGTTCAGGTTTCATTTTATTCCGTTAAAGGAAAATTGGCAAGTAATGGTGCGATGGTAGAGCAAAAACGAGTTGGTCTTTGGACCTACTTTTTTTCGGATGGAAAAACGATTCTTTCTACTGAAAATTATGTTGACAACCAATTAGACGGCGCATCTATTACTTACTATAAATCTGGTAAGGTAACTGAAAAAGCCTATTACAAAAAAGGTAAATTAAACGGTTTACAAGAACGTTTTACAGATACAGGACTTCCCATATCCTCTATCACTTATAAAGAGGGTGTTGCAGATGGTCCGGCCGTATTTTATGATAGAGCAGGGAAAGTATTAGCCGAAGGCAAGTACCAAGCCGGATTAAAAAAGGGTGTTTGGTTGGTACGTAGAGATGGTGAGATGATTAGGTTTGACGGCAGTATGGTACCACAGAGATTGGTAGAGTGAGTGTTCGAAATGAGCTGTGATAAAGACCAAAAAGAACATGATAAAATTTAGACTAAAATTGAAAAGTTGCTTTTTTTCATAAAAGTGACAGTTATTAAAAATTAAAATTAGTTAATTTCTGAATTATAAACTGTCCTATTTTTAGGGAAGGCTACA
>JANTFO010000121.1 GCA_024763365.1 Flavobacteriaceae bacterium | reverse complement strand
GCTAAAGTAGTTTGGAAAGCAGCTAACAGCAATTCGAACAAACTGAGATATATTGCAGGAAATGATGCAAAAATGTTATTGTTTATTAGAAAAATCACCCCCTTAAATTGGTTTATGGGATTGGTAAGAAGTGTAGTCGAAAAGGGTTATAAAAAATAAACAGATCTAATGAAACACCCATGAACAAATAATAGACTCACTAGGGGAAGGATAAACCCCGAAGGTCTTGTCCCTTTGGGAGGTGTCAATATTATAACCCCGTATGAAGCAAAGCGGAATGCGGGGTTATGAAACAGCAATGAAATCTGTTTTGGCAATATTTTTGCCTTTAGGAAGCAAAAATCATGACAAAACTTTACGCACTCATTATCAACATGTTACGAATTTTAAACAAATGAAAATACACACATGCATAAGAGCTTTGGCTGATGTTAATCAAATTAACAAGTGCAAAAGCAAACTGGAATCAAAAGAACAAGAGATATCCCATGTTTCAGGAATAATGGGATTGGCCGGGAATGAAGTTAGATTCAAAATAATCTATTTATTGTATGAAGAGAAAGAACTTTGTGTATGTGATCTAAGCGATATTTTAAATATGAATATTTCGGCTATCTCACAACATCTTAAAAAATTGAAAGATGGTGATATCGTGGATGTTAGAAAAGAGGGGCAAACATATTTTTACTTTATAAAAAAGGATGCTCTATTAATATTGGAATCGTTTTTTAACATGATTAATTTAGAATATAAAAATTTTACATTATGAAAAAGAATTCAAATAAAACCTTAATCGGCTCAGGAATCATCACAGCAATTGCAGCTTCTTTATGTTGTATTACCGGTGCTAGCACTGATAGCAGGGACAACAGGAATAGCATCTTCTTTTTCATGGCTGGAACCCGCAAGGCCTTATTTAATTGCATTTACAATAATGGTAATCGGATTTGCCTGGTATCAAAAACTTAAACCAAGAAAAGAAGAAGAGATTGAGTGTGCTTGCGAAGATGAAGAGAAACCGTCGTTCTGGCAATCTAAAAAATTTCTGGGTATCGTAACCGTTTTTGCAGTTTTAATGCTTTCGTTTCCCTATTATTCTTCTGCTTTTTATCCTGACAACAAGAAAGAAGTGATCATAGTAAATGCTGCTGATATTCAGACGATCCATCTGGACATAGAAGGAATGACATGCGAAGCATGTGATAGCCATGTCACTCATGCCGCACAGGAAGTTGAAGGAGTAATAGAAGCCAAGGCAGATTATCATACAGGTACTGCAGAAGTAAAATTTGACAAAAGCAAAGCATCTGAAGAAGAAATTGTTGAATCAATAAATAAAACAAGTTATAAAGTAATAAATGTAAAAAAGTAAAAAACATGAAATTTATAGAATTAGAAACAAAAGGAATGACCTGTGACCATTGCGCTACGGGGATTTCAAAAATATTTGAAGGAAAAGAAGGGATTATCAGCAAACACATCAGCTATCCAGATAAATCAGGAAAATTTGAATTTGATCCTGAAAAAATCAGCAAAGATGAAATAGTCGATTTAATCAACAGTACCGGTCATTATAAAGTAGTGGGTGAATTTTCTGAAAAAAATGGAGATTCAAACCAATTTGATCTACTCATAATCGGTGGTGGTTCGGCTGCTTTCTCTGCTGCTATCAAAGCTGAAAGTTTGGGATTGAATACTTTAATGGTTAATGGAGGATTGGATTTTGGTGGAACTTGCGTAAATGTAGGTTGCGTCCCATCTAAAATTCTTATTCGTGCAGGTGAAACAGCTTATCACGCTACTCATTCAAACTTTAGCGGAATAAAGCCTAAAGGTGTGGAAATCGATTTTACCCAAATAATAAAGGACAAGAAAAAATTAGTTGCCACTCTTAAGGAAAAGAAATATATGGATGTTGTAAGTGATTTTCAATATCTCACTCTCCTAAAAGGTTGGGCAGAATTCAAAGATAAAAATACCATTATTGTTGATGGGAAGGCAGAATATAAAGCAAAAAAATTTCTTATCGCAACCGGTGCAAGTTCGAATATACCCGATATAAAAGGTTTGAAGAATGTAGATTACCTTACCAATATAAGTTTATTCGATTTGGAAACCCAACCGGAATCCATGATCATTTTAGGAGGTGGTTATATTGCCCTTGAAATAGCTCAGGCATACCATCGGTTAGGTACTGAAGTTATCCTTCTTCAAAGATCTTCTCATGTTCTTTCCAATCAAAGCCCTGATATTGCACAAGAACTTACCCTTCACCTCACAAATGGAGGTATGAAAATAAATACCGGTCTTGAGTTTATTGAAATTGAAGAAAAAAATGGTAAAATTAATGTAATAGCAAGGCAAAACAATGAAAGAAAAACATTTGTAGCCGATAAAATACTGGTTTCTACAGGTACCAAACCAAACACAGAAAAACTTAAATTGGAGAATATAGGATTGGATTTGACTCCTTCCGGTCATATCAAGGTAAATGATAAAATGGAAACAAATTTAAATAATATTTTTGCTGCAGGTGATGTGGTTAATACTCCTTCGTATGTTTACACGGCAGCTTTGGAAGGTAAATTAGCAATTGAAAACGCATTTGTTAACATGAATAAAAATATCGATTATTCTTCCCTGCCCTGGGTTGTATTTACAGACCCTCAAGTTTCCGGTACAGGCATTGATGAACATCAGGCAAAAGAACAAAATATTCCATTTGAGGTATCTAAAATAGAATTAAAGGATGTGCCCAGGGCCCTCGCTGCAAACGATACAAGAGGGTTTATAAAATTGATTCGCAATACAGAAACAGATAATCTTATTGGAGCTAGAATAGTCGCCCCGGAAGGAGGTGAGCTTATTCAGCAATTGAGTATGGCCATTAAGTATGGAATTACAGTCAAAGACCTCGCCGAAAATCTCTATCCTTATTTAACTCTCGGAGAAGGAATAAAGTTGGCTGCTATTACTTTCGGAAAAGATGTTTCAAAATTAAGTTGCTGTGCAAGTTAACAAAATTAACGTGATTTAGAGTTTTATATCATGATTGATTCTTAGATAAACCGGTGTTTTTCGGCATATCCTGTTTTTAAAATTCAATTTTTTGGCCCATATATACCAATTTTGCTTTATCAGGTAAATCTAAACTGGATATATCAGCAGGAATAACTTTAAAAATGTTTTTTGAATTAATAACAAACAAAGGAATTGTTTCTTTATTGCTGTTTATGATTTTTAATTTTTCTTGAAAATCTTCTTTTGAATCTACATTTACCTCATAAATATTAGGATAATCCCTGGCTATTTCAACTAAATTGATGAAATCATCATTATATGAGAATATACCATCTTTCATATCTGTCATTCCTTCCTTCAATTCATCAGCGGTAATCAACCTGTATGAACCTAATTTACCAAATCTTTCTTGGTATTTTTTTAATACTTCATTATTGACATCCGAACTAGCAGTAAATGCTAAGACATATCCTATATCATCCAATTCAACAAGGTCTCCAAGATCATCTTCAAAAATATCTGCTTCAAAAGCTTCGATTCCTAAATCTTTAGCTTTTTGAATAGCGACTTTATTTTTATCGATAAGAACAACATGTTTTCCATGATCAAGCAAATATTTTGCAATCAATCTGGATGCTTTACAAGCCCCAACTATAAGTACACCATCTTTCTTATCTACGGAAACGCCAAGCATTTTTGCAATAAATTTAGCTGTACTTGCATTTATTAAAACTGTTCCCAATACTACCATAAATACCAGTGGTGCTAAGAGTTCTGCCCCCGGCACTACCCCTGTCAATTTCATTCCAAATAAAGAGGCTATACCTGCAGCCACGATACCTCTTGGTCCAACCCAAGATATAAATAGTTTCTCATTTAAACTTAAATCAGATTTAAAAGCACTGATAAAAACCATTAACGGTCTTACAACTAAAATAAGCATAAAAAACAATATCGCTACTTTCCAATTCCATATATATTCCAGATCCTGAATATTGATATTAGCTGCAAGAAGTA
>JANTFO010000120.1 GCA_024763365.1 Flavobacteriaceae bacterium | reverse complement strand
CCTCTCCTAAAACCGGATAGGTGGGTCCCACCTTCATGGGTATTGATGTTATTGACATAGGAGTGTAAATTTTCAGCATAAGAAGTATTATAGGTCATGGCTACCTCAACCGGAGTACCATTTTTTTCCCCTTCCATAGAAATCACATCAGCAATTAATTGTTCACGCGTACCATCAAGATATTTTATAAATTCCGGTAAACCTATTTCACTATAGAATGTTTCATTTAAAAAATTCCCTTCTTCATCTTTTTGCCGTTTGTCAGTAATACTTATAGTCAGTTTTTTATTCAAAAAAGCCAACTCACGCATACGAGTAGCTAAAGTTTCATAGTTATAAATAAGATCGGTCGTAAATATTTCGTGATCCGGTTTAAAAGTAACACTAGTGCCTGTTTTATCACTACTACCTGTAGTTTTTACCGGGTAAAGTGATTTACCTCGCTCATATTCTTGTTGCCATACCTTCCCATCTCTATGTACGGTAGCAGTCACATGTTCAGAAAGGGCATTTACAACAGATACACCTACCCCATGTAAACCACCCGAAACCTTATAAGAATCTTTATCAAATTTACCTCCGGCACCTATTTTTGTCATGACCACTTCAAGTGCAGATACGCCTTCTTTTTTATGTATATCCACTGGGATACCTCTACCATTATCATGAACTGTTATGGAATTATCCTCGTTGATGATTAAATCTATCTGATCACAGTGCCCAGCCATGGCTTCATCTATGGAATTATCCACCACTTCATAGACCAAATGGTGTAAGCCTCTCACACTTACATCACCAATGTACATGGAAGGACGCTTACGTACATGTTCCATCCCTTCCAGGGCTTGAATACTCTCAGCCGAATACTGTTGTTTTTGTTGTTCGTCACTCATAAAATCTTTCAAATTTTTAGTTAAAAAAATAACATACAAATATAAAGAAAACACAGCGATTTTTAGTGGAAAGAATAGCTTTTTAAGCCCTAAAGTTATTAACATTTTTTGATAAAATATACTTCTGATATCAGTGTTTTAGCACTTAAATGAATAATCCAAAAATTATACTTTTTTTAAAGTGTGAATACATTAATAATTGGGCTTGATGCATATTAACTTATAAAGATTTTTCTTTTAGTCTACTTCATTAAAGAAATTGTAAATTTGTATATTTATATCAGCAGATCATGGAAAGAAATAAAGTCCAACAAATTCAACTGGTAACACACACAAAAAAAGTTCCAAATTTTAAGCACGAAAATTTTTCTGCGGGGAAACCACCTTTTCTCAGAGGTCCTTATAGTACAATGTATGTACGTAGACCTTGGACGATTCGGCAGTATGCCGGTTTTTCAACGGCCGAAGAAAGTAATGCTTTCTATCGTAGAAATTTGGCTGCAGGTCAAAAAGGATTGTCTGTAGCTTTTGATTTGGCCACACACCGAGGTTATGACTCTGACCACGAAAGGGTAGTAGGTGATGTGGGTAAAGCCGGCGTAGCTATTGATACGATGGAAGATATGAAAGTGCTTTTCGATCAAATCCCTTTAGATAAGATGTCAGTTTCCATGACAATGAATGGGGCAGTACTGCCCATCATGGCATTTTATATTGTTACGGCTTTGGAACAAGGTGTGTCTATGGAGCAACTCTCCGGTACAATACAAAATGATATTTTGAAAGAGTTTATGGTGCGTAATACCTATATTTATCCACCCAAAGCTTCTATGAAGATCATTGCAGATATTTTTGAGTTTACCAGTAAAAACATGCCCCGATTTAATAGTATTTCTATTTCAGGCTATCATATGCAGGAAGCGGGAGCAACTCCTGAAATTGAATTGGCCTATACTTTGGCAGACGGCTTGGAATATATCAGAACCGGGATTAAAGCCGGTATGGATATCGATCGATTTGCACCTCGTCTTTCTTTCTTTTGGGGAATTGGAATGAATCATTTTGAAGAAATTGCCAAGTTGAGAGCCGGTAGATTGTTATGGGCAAAGTTGGTTAAACATTTTGTACCGAAAAATGCCAAATCTTTATCACTACGAACACATTGCCAGACCAGCGGATGGAGTTTGACAGAGCAAGACCCTTTTAATAATATCGCTCGAACCACAACAGAGGCGCTGGCAGCTGTTTTTGGAGGTACCCAGTCTTTACATACCAATGCGCTGGATGAAGCCATCGCTTTACCAACCGATTTTTCAGCGCGTATTGCACGGAATACACAGATTTTTATTCAGAAAGAAACACAGGTTACACGAACGGTTGACCCCTGGGGTGGCTCCAAA
Organism: Flavobacteriaceae bacterium; assembly: GCA_024763365.1. GTDB lineage: Bacteria > Bacteroidota > Bacteroidia > Flavobacteriales > Flavobacteriaceae > DQTL01. The sequence continues at coordinate 1,764 of JANTFO010000120.1, read as the reverse complement.
TATGTGGAAAAACTAACTGACGAAATTGCACGCAAAGCCTGGAAACTTATTGAAGAAGTGGAATCTCACGGTGGTATGACCAAGGCTATAGAACAGGGTATTCCCAAAATGCGAATAGAAGCGGCAGCTGCCGAAAAACAAGCCAAAATTGACAGTGGACAAAATGTAATTGTGGGCGTTAATGCTTTCCAACTTGACAAAGAATCGCCTATCCCTATTCTGGAAGTTGATAATACAGCTGTTCGAAAACTGCAAATAGAAAGATTGCAAAAAGTAAAAAAAGACCGCGATGAACAAAAAGTTTTAGCATCTTTGAAAAAATTAAGTCAGGCGGCAGCGGATGGGAAAGGAAATTTATTAGCATTAGCTGTTGAAGCAGCACAAAACCGTGCCAGTTTGGGTGAAATTTCAGATGCTTTGGAATTAGTATTTGGAAGACACCAGGCGGTACATAAAACCATATCAGGTGTGTATAAAAAAGCCATAAAAGACGATAGTTTATTTAACAAAGCACAGGAATTAGCCGATGATTTTGCAAAAATGGCCGGAAGAAGGCCACGTATTATGATCGCTAAAATGGGACAGGACGGGCATGACAGAGGTGCCAAAGTGGTAGCGACCAGTTTTGCAGATATAGGTTTTGATGTGGATATTGGGGCCTTATTCCAAGCACCCAAAGAAACTGCTAAACAAGCCGTGGAAAACGATGTACATGTGTTGGGTGTCTCCTCTTTAGCTGCCGGACATAAAACCCTCGTACCGCAGGTGATAGCCGAACTTAAAAAATATGACCGGGAGGATATCTTAGTGATAGCCGGAGGTGTGATTCCCGCGCAAGATTATCAATATTTATATGACCATGGGGTAGTGGGTGTTTTTGGTCCCGGAACAAAAATTGCAGAATCCGCCATAAAGATTCTGGAAATATTGATTGCGGCGTATGAGTAAGTTGCTAGTTATATTGTTAATCTGAGATTAAATGATAATTACCTCATTACATTTTTTCTAATCTTAATTCCGATTTAAGATTGTTTTAAAAAACAAATGAATTTTCATCAATAAACCTTTTAATTAAATTAACTCCTCTCCATGGGAGAGGCTTGAGGAGAGACCATAAAAGAAAACCGGAGCTTAATAAATTAAGTTCCGGAAATCAATCTAAAAACTACTAACTAAAAATTTTAGTTTCGCCAATTAAAGTAAGAAGTTTGGCAAAACAATGAGACAAATATATAGGGCTGGTTTATAATAAACCCTGATATATGTCAATTTACAACAAAATAAATCGCTATTCTTTACTGTGATGGGTGTAATCCCGCCATTTTACCAAAACATTACTGAAATCTTGAGGTAATTCAGATTCAAAATGTAGTATTTCACCAGTGTTGGGTTGTGTAAAACTTAAGGTTTTGGCATGTAAAGCTTGTCGGGGCATGACGGTGAAGCAATTTTGGACAAATTGCCGATATTTTGAAAAGGTAGTTCCTTTTAAGATTTGATCCCCACCATATCTTTCATCATTAAATAAAGTGTGCCCTATGTGTTTGAAATGTGCCCTTATTTGATGCGTACGCCCTGTTTCCAATTTACATTCTACTAAAGTAACATAGCGAAAGCGCTCCAAAACTTTATAATGTGTCACGGCGTGTTTGCCTGTCTCTCCATCTTCAAAAACAGCCATTTGCAACCTGTTCTTTGGGTGACGGGCTATGTTCCCTTCTATGATTCCTTCCTCTTCTTTTACATTACCCCATACTAGAGCAT
>JANTFO010000119.1 GCA_024763365.1 Flavobacteriaceae bacterium | reverse complement strand
CCGGCAAAGGGTTCATCCAATAGAATAAAGTTGGGGTCCGAAGCCAGGGCACGGGCGATCTCCGTCCTACGGCGTTCTCCTCCCGATAGCAGGTCTCCCCTATTCTTACGAACATGGCCTAAGCTAAACTCCTCTATTAGAGCTTCCAGTTTTTGGCGTTGTTCGGATTTGCTTAAATTGGTGAATTGTAAAACCGCTTTGATATTATCCTCTACCGAAAGTTTTCTAAAAACAGAAGCTTCTTGCGCCAAATAGCCGATACCTTTTTGGGCACGTTTGTACATGGCATCGTTGGTAATATCGTCATCATCTATAAAAACACTACCGGCATTGGGGGTGATCATCCCCACGATCATATAGAAAGAAGTGGTCTTACCGGCACCATTGGGGCCCAATAAACCGACTATTTCTCCACGTTCCACCTGAAGGGAAACCCCTTTCACTACGGTACGTTTTCCGTATTTCTTGACAATATTTTCGGCTCTTAATATCATATTCTTAGTTTGGAGAGGTAAAAATAAAGGCTTTTAGCTAAATAGCTGTCATCAATTTGTTAAAACCTTAATTTACATTATTTTTAGCTGGTTTGCGCTCGTGCTTAAACCGATTATGCGTCCATAAATAATACTCCGGTTTAGCTGTAATCTGCTTGCTTAGTTTTTCAAAGAAAATATCTGTTAAAGTAAAATCCGGGTGTTTATTGGGTGTATCACTGATCAACTCGAAAGAAACTTTGTATTGTCCTCTATCCACTTTATTGATATCCATAAAAATAATGGCATCATTGTATTTCTTGGCGATCACTTCTGCACTGTTATAAACCGGCAGGTCAGCCCCTAAAAAGTGGGTTACATACCTATTTTTAGGATTTCTTGGTGATTGGTCACTGAGCAAACCATAAACTGATGCCATTTTATCGGCATGGTTTCTATCTAATACTTTATAGGTGTCTTGCTTTACTATTAAATGAGCACCAAAGCGTTCTCTGGACTTTTTTATCAATCGGTTAAAAAAAGGATTGCTGATACGTGTGTAAGTTATAAACAAATTAAGTACTGCTTGCTTAGGTCCACCGATTACCCACTCCCAATTAGCATAATGTCCTGCTACGATCAGTACGCTTTGCCCTTTTTGTGTATAATTTGAAACTAAATCTAAATTTTTATAGACAAATCTTTTACGAATTTGTCGTTCTGAAATTGTAAATGTTTTGAGTGTTTCAATCAAAAAATCGGCAAAATGTTTAAAGAAGGCTTTTTGTATGCTCACAATTTCCTTTTCAGATTTTTCCGGAAAAGATTTTTTTAAATTGCTATAAACCAATTTTTTACGATAACCAATGAGATAATATATCACGAAGTACAATCCATCTGAAATGCGGTATAAAAACCAAAATGGTAAATAGGACAATCCCAAGATCAGCGGATAAGTGATATAATAAATAACTGCTCGCATAGAATTGCAAATATCGTGTTTTCAAAGAAACAGGGATACTTGTACTAACAATAAATTTCCAATATTCAACAATAAAGTAAAAGTTAGTAAATCACTAAATTAATATTGTCCCCCTTATCAAAGGGGGTTCGGGGGATTTTTCAGGTTTTGTATGAAACCCCCTTAATCCCCCTTTTAAAAAAGGGGGAAAGTGCCATAAAACTATTTGTTGATATCTGTTAAAAAATAAAAATGGAAGAAAGCGAACAAGCATGGTATTTTATTATTTTTGTATTCCTTATTAATGAGAACATGAACAAATACTTCACTATTTATTTTTTGGTGTTATTATTCCTGCTAAGCGCTTGTCAACCAGGAGATAAGAATAGCTTTCAGCTAACAGGGAACATCGATGGGTTTAAAAAAGGCACTATCTATCTGGAAAAAGTGCAAGACACCTTGATTCAAGTTGTCGACTCTTTTTTGGTAAAAGACAATGGCCAATTTAAATTGAGTTATCCGCTGGAAAGCCCGGAAATATTTTACCTACGTATCAAAGAAATCCCTGATGAAAGGCTTCTTGTTTTTGGAGAACCTGCCGAAATGCAACTCAACTCGAAACTGGAAAAATTTGTTTTAGCTGCTGAAGTGACCGGATCTGAAAACCAAAGACTTCTGGAAGACTTCAAAGACATGATGCAACAATTTAACGATGCAGAATTAAGCCTTTACAAGGTACATTTCGATGCCAAAAAAAACGGTGATAGCTTGGCTGTTGACTCATTAGATGCTGCTTATCGTAATTTGTTAAAAAGAAGTTACCTATATACTGTCAATTATGCTGTAAAGCACCATGATCAGGAGATAGCTCCCTATCTGGCACTCACAGAAATGTACGATGCCAACATCAAGTTATTGGATACGGTAAATAATTCATTAACACCGGAAGTGAAAAATTCCACTTATGGCAAGCAGTTGGATAATTTCTTAAAAGTGATCAAAGAGAACGAAGAAAAATCAACATCAGAAAGCGAATAGATCTGTGCTTAACTTCCATACTACATATCTTTCACTGGGCAGTAATGAAGGCGACAGGCTACAATACTTACAGGAAGCTGTCAACCGAATTGGTGAGGACATTGGTGTCATAGAAGCCATTTCACCGGTTTATAAATCAGAAGCGCAGGGATTTGATGGTAATGAGTTTTACAATTGTTGTTTGGCTGTCAAAACAGTTTTCAGCCCGGAAACTTTGCTCCAAAAAGTGCTGTCTATTGAAAAAGAAATGGGCAGGCTCAGAACTGCCGATAAAACTTATCGCAACAGGCAAATTGACATCGACATCCTACTCTACGAGCACAAGACTATCGATACCCGGGTATTGAAAATACCCCATCCCTACATGCATAAAAGGGCCTTTGTGTTATTGCCATTGCAAGATATAGCAAAAGATATGATACATCCTATTGCCCAAAAACGTATTGATGAATTAGTCCAAAAACTGTCGGATGATACTCCTATTCAAAAAATTACACCTCAGCTCAAAAAGCCGGAAAGTATCACTGACCGCTATAATTATATAGCTATTGAAGGAAATATCGGTGCCGGGAAAACCAGCCTGGCGCACCTGTTGGCTGAACAATATAATGCCAAACTCGTATTAGAGCGATTTGCAGACAATCCGTTTTTACCCAAATTTTATGCCGATAAAGAGCGCTTTGCCTTTCCAACGGAAATGAGTTTTCTGGCAGACCGTTACCAACAGCTCTCCGATGATCTGGCACAGTTTGATCTGTTTAAAAGCTTTATCATCTCAGATTACTACATTTTTAAATCCCTGATCTTTGCACAAGTCACGCTGGCTTCGGAAGAATATGTGCTTTACCGGCGTGTTTTTGATATTATGTACAAGGAAATTACCAAGCCCGACCTTTATATCTACTTATACCAAAATACAGACAGGTTATTAGAGAATATCAAAAAAAGAGGCCGTGATTATGAGCAAAATATAGAGTCCGATTATTTGGAAAATCTTGACAAAGCTTACGCCGGGTATATTCAATCTCAAAAAAACCTCAATACCTTGATCATAGATGCTTCCCAATTGGATTTTGTTCATAGAGCTGAAGACTTTCAAAGTATTATTAAGTTGATACTAAAGTCGACATAATAACTTACCGGAAACTGCCTCATAAACTTAAAAAGTTGTTATTTCTGACAGTGGTGTCATGTCGACCCTGAACCTGCCTGACGCAGGCAGGCTTGTTTCAGGGAAGACATCTATAAGAAAAGAATCCTCCACAAGGTCAAAATGACAGAGAAACTAACTTATCAACTTTGTCAAAGTTTGAAACTTTGACAAAGTTAGTCCACCCAAAAAAGTTCTGCAATAATCCCATCTGCCACAAACCAATGTGCTTCCGGTATTCTTACATTGTCAGCAATTTTAGACAACAATCCTTGTTCTAAAAATACAGTGATCGATTTTGAAAAATATTCGTAAAAAGGCTTCTCAAAACCAGACTTGATATAGGCCAGATCAATACCTTGGGAAGTTCTGAGACCTGTCATCAGGTATTCGTTATATCGCATTTTAGACGTCAGCATTTCGCTTGTTTCGGGAAT
>JANTFO010000118.1 GCA_024763365.1 Flavobacteriaceae bacterium | reverse complement strand
GGAAACTCAAAACCTCAACCTAATACCAAATGGAATAAATATTTAGTCTAAAATAAATTGAATTATTTTTTTCTGTATTGAACTAAAAAACACAGTTATAGCTCTTGCTACAATGAGTATTTTTAGTGATAAAACAGGGAAAAAGAAACTATTTATTAGGCTAAATATTTGTTCTTTTTGGTATAATAACTTTTATTCATTAATCAAGTTTATGATGTAACAAAAAGCTGTTATTTTTGACAAATTATTAATTAACTTAATCAATCCGGTGAATAAATCACTTGAAAAGCAATTTGTGGAAGAGCTGGAGACAAACCAAAATATCATACATAAGGTTTGTCGTGCATATACCAATAATGAGAGTGATCATAAGGATCTTTTTCAAGAAATTACAATACAATTATGGAAAGCCTATGAGAATTTTAGAGGAGATTCCAAGTTTAGCACCTGGATGTATCGCGTAGCGCTAAATACAGCTATTTCTTTATACAGAAAATCAAAAAGAAAGGTTCAAACGGGGCAATTATATGACAATCTAAAAGCACTAGAGTATGAAGAATATGATGATACACAGGACAGGCAATTGGCCTTGCTATATCAAGCCATTCATAGCCTAACTGATATTGAAAAAGCTTTAGTGTTATTGTATTTGGAAGATAAACCTTACAAAGAAATAGCAAGTTGTTTAGGGATAACCGAAGTAAATGCCAGGGTAAAAATGAACCGGACAAAAACAAAATTAAAACAGATATTAAACCCTTAATATGGAAGGTGTAAAAGAATATAAAAAACTATGGCAGGATCAAAACTTGTCGAAGGATCAGATAGGACAAGATGAACTCAGCCAGATGATCCACAAAAGGTCGTCATCTAATGTCAAATGGATATTTTATATCAGTATTTTTGAAATGCTTGCTTTGACTTTTATCAATATCCTTTCCAAAACAGATTGGCAGCAATTAAAAGATATGGGCTTGTATTCTTTCTTTATAATTGTCAGTATTATTTCATATATTATCCCGTTAATATTCATCTATCTTTTTTATAGAAATTACAAACGTATCTGTGTTACTAGTAATATAAAAGATTTGATTAACAATATCTTAAAGACCAGACGAACTGTTAAGTATTATATTTACAGCATGCTGGTCATTATTGCTTTTTCTATTTTGTATGGATTTGGTGCCAGTTTGAAATCAGATGAGTATATAGATGTACTTGAAAATATAGGGACTAATGGCACCTTGATAGCTTGGATTATTGCCATTCTATTTACAGTTATTGTTTTAGGATTTTTCTTCCTGATCTATCAATTGCTATATGGTATATTCCTCAAAAGACTGCAAAAAAACTACAAAGAGCTTATCCGTGACTAACTTCCCCCTCGAGGGGGGGCTAAGGGGGGTAATCTTGATAATTTACCCTTTAACATTGTTATAGTGAACTAAGGTGTTTGTTTCAATTTATACTAACACCATTAACCTTACACCCAAAGACCTATGGAAACTTTGGATACTTTTTAAAATCAGGATCACGTTTTTCTAAAAAAGCCTTTTTACCTTCCTGTGCTTCTTCCATCAAATAATACATCAAAGTAGCATCACCAGCCAGTTGCATTAAGCCGTGCTGACCGTCGAGTTCTGCATTGAGTGCCCTTTTGATCATACGGAGTGCCATTGGAGACCTTTTTTGAATGGTTTTGCACCAAGCTACAGTGGTGTCCTCCAATTCTTCTAGAGAAACTACTTTATTGACCATGCCCATTTTTTCGGCTTCAACGGCGGTATATTGTTCACATAAAAACCATATTTCACGGGCTTTTTTTTGCCCTACATGTCTGGCAAGATAGGAAGAGCCAAAACCACCATCAAAGCTGCCAACCTTAGGGCCGGTCTGTCCAAAACGGGCATTTTCACTCGCTATCGTTAAGTCACAAACTACATGTAATACATGACCGCCACCTATGGCATAACCATTGACCATTGCTATAACTGGTTTCGGTAGTTCACGTATCCTCTTGTGGATATCTAAAACATTTAATCGCGGGACACCATCTTCCCCAACATAACCACCTACTCCTTTCACATTTTGGTCACCTCCACTACAAAAAGCCTTATCACCTGCACCCGTAAGTACTACTACATCAATATCATTATCTTCACGGCATGTTTCTAAGGCATCGAGGATTTCAAAATTGGTTTTTGGGCGAAAAGCATTGTATACCTCCGGCCTGTTTATAGTAATTCGTGCGATACCTTCAAAAAAATCAAATAAGATATCTTCGTAAATCTTTATAGTATTCCAGGTTCTTTTTGCCATTTGATAGAAAAAATTAAGTTGTTATGTCTTTAATTTATTTAAATTGTTTTCGCTAACAAAACTATGAAAAAATTAAAAATTTGTACTTTTGACATTGAGTCAATTTTTAATGATCATTTCAATGAGACAATTTTTATTTACTTTCCTGTTGCTATTGAGTTTTTTGCTTTCTGCTCAAGAAGTTTTTTTACATGAGATCAATTCCATGGAATTAGGTCAGAAACGCCCCATCAAAATATATGTGCCGGAGTCTTATGATGTAAATAAGGAACGTTTATATCCGCTAGCTGTAGTAATGGACGGAGATTATCTCTTTGATGTATTTGTAGGAAATTCAAAAATGTTTGCCTATAAAGATAAGGCTCCCGAGCAGATTATTGTTGGGATTATGCAAGCAGATACCAGATATGAGGATTGTGATTATGATAAAGTTAGCGGATTACCATCAGATACAGGTAACAGATTTTATAGGTTTATTCATATGGAATTGCTGGAATATATGGAGTCTACATTTAGGCTTTCTCCTTTCAGAACGCTGGTAGGGGATTCATTTACGGCCAATTTTTTAAATTATTTTGTTTTAGAAAACGAGTTGGCTTTTGACGCATTTATAGCCATAAATCCTTCTTATAGCCCTGATATGCCTATCATGTTACAGAATAAATTAAGTATGCCTTTAAAACAAAAACTATACTATTACACAAATTCAGGAAAGTATCATTCTGCAGAAAAGACTAAAATAATCAAAGATGTGGCCTTTCTTCTCAACACAACTGAAAACCCGGATCTTTCTCTGAAATACGATTTTTTTGAAACCACCTCCTTAACAGCTTCAAAAGGGCAAGCTATTTCGGCAGCATTAGCACATATATTTGATATTTATTCTGCTATTTCAAAAGAAGAGTTTAATGCTAATGTACAGCACCTGTCACCTCCGGATGCTATCGCATATCTGGAATCAAAATATGTAGAAATAGATTACCTCTTTGGTACTAATATGAAAATCAGGGAACGGGATATCTATGCCATTGAATCCATTGTGATTGATCAGGAAAATGGTGAGTATTTAGTCTCGTTCGGTGATATGATACAGAAATTATATCCTGAATCCCCTTTGAGTGACTACTATATTGGAATGTTCTATGAAAAAGAGGGCAAGTATAAGCAAGCATTGAAACATTATAAGAATGGATATGCCAAATTTGACGAAAACAGTGAAAATGCCGAGGCTTTTTACCAGAATATCGAACGTGTATTAAATCGGCAGGATGAAATCTTATTGGAAGCAGCAGCAGAGGAAGAACAACATGAATTGGAAAAGATAGAACGTAAAGAAGCCAAAGAACAAGAGAAAGAGAACTGGAAAGCTGCAAAAGAAAAAAGGGAAGCTGAAAAGGAGCAAAAAAGAAAAGAATGGGAAGCAAGAAAGCAAAAAGAGAAAGAGATGATGGAGCAATATCGTAAAAAGGGTTCTGAATAGCGTGGACTTTGCTATTCTTGACATAGAAACTACAGGAGGTAAATACGGCCAGGAGCGTATCACGGAAATTGCCATTTACAGATTTGACGGGCATGATATCACTGACAAGTTTGTCAGTTTACTCAATCCTCAAAGACCTATCCAAAGTTTTGTGCAGAAATTGACAGGCATTACGGATAACATGGTCAAAAGAGCCCCTAAATTTGAAATGTTGGCCAAGCGGATTATAGAAATTACGGAGCGTTGTATTATAGTGGCCCACAATGCCGATTTTGATTATCGGATGTTACGTCAGGAATTTAGAAGTTTAGGATACCAGTTCAATAGAGA
>JANTFO010000117.1 GCA_024763365.1 Flavobacteriaceae bacterium | reverse complement strand
ACTATAGCAACACATGCCTTATCCATATTTGGTGACCACTCTGATGTAATGGCAACAAGGCAAACCGGATTTGCCATGCTCTTTGGAGGATCTGTTCAAGAAGCCCACGATTTTGCGTTGATAGCACAAGTAGCCTCTTTGAAATCAAGAGTGCCTTTCTTGAATATCTTTGATGGATTCAGAACTTCTCATGAGATCCAAAAAATAGATGGCATTACGGATGAGATTATGGAAGAGATGATGCCGCAAGAAGAAATCGCAGCATTTAAAGATCGTGCTTTAAATCCCAAAAATCCTGTGATTAGAGGTACTGCTCAGAATCCTGATGTATTCTTCCAAGCCCGTGAAGCTGCTAATTTATATTATGAAAAAGCACCATCCATTGTTCAGGAAACCATGGATGAATTCTATAAATTGACAGGTAGAAAATATGAATTATTCGATTATATTGGACATCCAGAAGCAGAACGTATAATCATTATTGCCGGTTCTGGAGCTGGGGCTGTAAGAGAAACTATTGATACCTTAGTAGAGCAAGGTGAAAAAGTAGGTGCTATGATTATTCGCCTATACAGGCCATTTAACATAAGTGCATTTATAGATAAAATTCCAGTAAGTGTAAAAAATATTGCAGTATTGGATCGCACGAAAGAATCAGGTGCCATAGGTGACCCGATGTACTTGGATACAGTAAGTGCTTTTGTGGAAAGTGGACGTCAAATGCCTCAAATAGTAGGTGGAAGATATGGACTTTCTTCAAAAGAGTTTACACCTGCAATGGTAAAAGCCGTATATGATAATTTGGGAGAAAATGAACCTAAAAATCATTTTACTATTGGTATTATTGATGACCTTACCAAAACTAATTTGGATGTAAAAGGTGTCTTTAAAACTAAGAAATCCACCAAGAATGCCCTATTTTATGGTTTAGGTTCTGATGGTACGGTTAGTGCCAATAAGAATTCTATCAAGATTATCGGTGAAACTACTGATGGATATGCACAGGGCTATTTTGTGTATGACTCCAATAAAGCCGGATCACAAACCGTATCACACTTGCGTTTTGGTCCGGATCCGATCTTTTCAACTTATTTGTTGAACTCTGCTGATTTTGTAGCTTGTCATAAATATAATTTTATTGAAAAATTTGATATTCTTGAAAAAGCCAAAAAAGGTGGGACTTTCTTGTTAAATGCGCCTTATTCTAAAGAAGAAATATGGGATCATTTACCACAGAAAATGCAAGAAGAGATCATAGAGAAAGATTTGGATTTCTATGTTATTGATGCGACAAAAGTAGCGCAGGAAGCTAAGTTAGGTGCAAGAACCAATACTATCTTACAAACATGTTTCTTTGCTATTTCAGGTATACTTGAGAAAGATGAAGCCATCAAACGTATCAAAGAAGCTATTGTCAAATCTTATTCTCATAAAGGTGATGCAGTAGTACAAATGAACTTCAACGCAGTTGACAAATCTGTTGAAAATCTGTTTAAAGTTGATTATCCTAAAAAAGTTACCAGTGACATTCAATTGAAACAGTTTGTAACTCCGGACGCTACAGATTATGTTAAAGAAGTATTGGCGATGAGTATGGCAGGAAAAGGTGATCTGCTTCCAGTTAGTGTATTCTTACCCGATGGAACTTTCCCCACAGGCACAACACAGTTTCAAAAAAGAGATATCGCTGAGTTTATTCCGGTTTGGGATGATACAGATCTCTGTACACAATGTAATAAATGTAGTTTGATATGTCCTCATGCCGCTATTCGTTCTAAAGTGGTTAATGATTCTTATGTAGAAGAATTTCCTGAAACTTTAGCCAGTGTTGCTGCCAAAGGGCGCCCGTTTGATAAAAATACTGACCGTTATGTATTACAGGTATCTCCTTATGATTGTACCGGATGTAATCTTTGTGTGGCCGTTTGCCCTGCTGAAAGTAAAGAAGTGGAAGGTTTTAAAGCTATTAACATGCATCAAAAATCAGAAGTAGTTAAAGCAGAAGCTGCCAACTGGGATCACTTTGTTAAATTACCTCATTACGATAGAAATTTATTAAAAGTGGATAACGTAAAAGGTTCACAATTCTTGGAACCATTGTTTGAGTTTTCAGGAGCATGTCCCGGTTGTGGTGAAACACCTTATATTAAATTAATCACACAATTGTATGGTGATAATATGGTTATTGCCAATGCTACAGGTTGTTCATCTATTTATGGTGGTAACCTTCCTACAACACCTTACACAAAAAATGACAAAGGTAGAGGCCCAGCATGGGCTAACTCTTTATTTGAAGACAATGCAGAATTTGGTATGGGTATCAAGTTAGCTTTAAATTCTAAGCAAGACAGAGCTCAGAAATTGTTGAAGAGTATGGAAGAGGAAGTAGGAAGTGAATTGGTCAATACTATATTAGAAAATGAAGAACGTGATGAAGTGTCTAAAAATGAGCAATTAGATAATATCAATAAACTAAATGCCCTACTTAAAAAATCTTCTCATAAGAATGCTAATGAGCTGTTAAGTATTTCTGATAACTTGAGTAAAAAACAATTGTGGATCGTTGGTGGTGACGGTTGGGCATATGATATAGGTTATGGTGGTTTAGATCATGTGTTAGCTTCTGGTGAAAATGTAAATGTGCTCGTCCTTGATACGGAAGTGTATTCCAACACCGGTGGCCAAGCTTCCAAAGCTACACCAACTGGAGCCAGTGCTAAATTTGCCTTAGCCGGGAAGCCGGTTTCTAAAAAAGATTTAGCATTACAAGCTGTTTCTTACGGTAATGTATATGTAGCTCAGGTGGCCATGGGAGCAAAAGATGCGCATACGGTAAAAGCTATTAAAGAAGCTGCAGAATATGATGGGCCATCAATCATCATAGCTTACTCTCATTGTATTGAGCATGGTTATGATCTTGGTTTAGGTTCTGAGCATCAGGAGTTAGCGGTAGAAACAGGTTTTTGGCCATTGTTCCGTTATAACCCTATGAACCCGAAAGGCAAACGCTTTAAAATAGATTCTAAAGCACCTGTAGGTAAAATAGAGGACTTTATGTATAAGGAAGCTCGTTTTGCACGGGTGAAGAAAGCTGATCCTAAGTTTGCTGAAGTATTATTGAATGTGGCACAAAATGAAGTAGATGATAGATGGGAGCGCTTACAAATATTCAGTAACTTATAATAAAAAAGAATCACTTGTTTTTAAAAAGAGGCATTTTTTTGCCTCTTTTTTTGTGAATTTAATTATTTGTGTAACTTTGGCTACATTAATTTTAAAACTACAACAATGAAAAAAAATTATTATTTATTTTTATTAATGATACCATTTGCTGTATTTGCACTATTAAGTAACTCAGGTGGTAAGACTGGTGGATACAGTGGTTCACCGGGTGATGGATTTACCTCTTGTTCAGACTGCCATTCCGGTGGTAATTTTAATGCAGTGCCAAATATCAGTACTACGATACCGGCAGCAGGATTTGAATATGGAGTTACTTATGAAGTTTCTGTTTCTGTTACTTCTAGTTCAACAAGACATGGTTTTCAATTGACTGCTGAAGATGCGGCCAATGCTAAAGTTGGTTCATTTACAGCGGGAAGTAATAATCAAGTTGTCAACGGTGGAACTCATGTTACGCATACAGCAGGAGGAACAGGAGATACCGTTTGGACTTTTGAATGGACTGCACCTTCCACTGCTGTAGAAGGTAATGAAATAACTTTCTATACAGCTGTCAATGCAACTAATGCTAACGGTGGTACTTCAGGTGACCAGGTTGTAAAAACTTCAGTTGCATACAATTTAAATAGTATTGGAGTAGCAGATAAAGATTTACTTGAAATGAGTATATATCCTAATCCGGCTGTAGATGTTTTAAATGTAAGTATTGATGATTATCAAGATGCTCAAGTTCAGATTACTGATTTGACGGGCAAAGTTGTTTTAACGCAAGCTTTGAGTAGTAAAGAAGTTAACATAAGCCATTTGAATTCAGGATTATACATGCTTAATGTGCAATCAGGAAATTTACAGGCAAATGCCAAGTTGTTAAAAGAATAAATGCACATTTTTTTCAATAAACTAAAAGAAATCATCCTAGGCGGGTGGTTTCTTTTTTATTGTTTCAAACGCTTCCTGCCAATTTTTTGAAAAATAATATCTTTTTCCTGATTCCAGCCTCTGGCCGGTGAATATTCTCTACCGTAATAGATGATCTGTAAGTGTAGTTTGT
>JANTFO010000116.1 GCA_024763365.1 Flavobacteriaceae bacterium | reverse complement strand
ATGACCGCAAAATTGCCGGTAGATGAAATTAAAAAGACCATTCCCATAAAACGGTTTGGTAAACCGGAAGAAGTGGCCGGTGTGGTTTCATTTTTGTGTTCCGAAGACGCTTCATACATCGTTGGACAAGTGATCTCGGTTAATGGTGGCATATACATGTGATAGGGTGGATGTATCACTTTTAATAAGTTGTTGTAAAAGCTCACAACATAGTTGTTCCCTAACCTATTAAATTTTTAACTTATTTTATGGGGATATGTATGCATTTCAAAAGTCAACATTCATCTGTTTTTTTTATTTTTAGTCTTGTTTGTTTCCTTAGCATCAATCATAGTCTATTGTTTGGTGGTGACACAGGTACTAAGCTTTTTACAGACTACACAGGCATTTTACAAAATGATCAAAAGGACAAAATTGACAGAATTAATGAGAATTCTTTAAATATTTATACAAAAGCCGTAAAAATTAATCCTTTAGTTTCATTAGAAAATGATATTATAAATTTAAATTTAAAATCTGATCTTGAAGTAATCGCTCACAAAGAAAAATCATACACTACTGAAAGAGGCTATCTTATATGGAAAGGTCAAAGTGAAGATAAGCTAACCAATGTGATTTTAGTACAGAAGGGGGGGCAAATTACTGGAGTTATTAATACTATAAACAATACTTTTGAAATAATTGCAATTGACGAAAATATTCATATTATTGAAGAAAAAGATAATTTAAATTTCGATTCCTGTGATACTCCTAACCTTAATAAAGGCCAAGATCATAATAACTTATCTTTAAGCATTCAAGAACTCTCTAAAACGACAAATCATTACACTATTAATGTGCTTGTTGCCTACACTCCAGAAGCTACTTTTAACTATGGTGGAGATATTGTTGCTTTAATAGAAGAAGCTGTTGCACAAGCAAATTCAACGTATAATTCAAGTCAAGAAATTTCCTTTGATTTGCACCTTGTTCATACATATGAAGTTGATTACATTGAGGTTAGTGGAAAAACAGATATATGGTGGACAGATCTTTATAACTTAAAAGAAAAAAATGATGGATTTATGGATGTAATTCATGATCTCCGCGATGATTATTCTGCTGATGTGGTAGTTCTTATTATTAACGAATGTGATGATGCAGGTCAGGCAGTTACAGTTATGGCTAATGAATCAGAAGCGTTTTGCATAGTGAAATGGGATCATGCAGTTGCTCAATGGACATTTGCACATGAAATTGGGCATCTTCAAGGAGCTAGGCATGACGCTGTTGTAGGTGGATATTTTGATTTACCTTTCTATTATGGCCATGCTTATCGGTATAAAATTGACCCTATTAGATTTCGCACAATCATGGCTCCAGCCAGTTTGGATGGAATCCCTCGAGTCGGAATTTGGTCCTCACCTTATAACAGTTATGCTGGAATTCCAGCTGGTACAGTGAACCGTGAAAATAATGTACTTGTTTTACAAGAAACTGCTTCTATCGTATCAAGTTTTAGAACTTTGGAAGTATCATTATCTGGTCCTGACGTACTGCAACCTACACAGTCTGGCAACTTTACAGCTATTCCTATTGGTGGCTCAGGAATATATACTAATTATTTATGGTATAAACAATATTTGAATTCTTCTTCATGGATACCACTAAGTCAGTTTGATGGTCAAAATTCAATTCAGTTTAGCGAAACTTCTGGTGATGTAAATTTAAGATGCCGTGTTTATGATTCAGAAAATAATAAATCGATGGGTATTCAATTCATTAATATATTACTGCCGCCAGATCCGCCTCAAAATGTTAGTATTATAAATAGCGATGGTCATCCCTTAATCTCGTGGGATGCTAATACTGAAATAGATTTAGGGGGCTATGTAATTGAACGTCGAGAAGGATTAACTGGTAATTGGACTGTACCTTATGGAGGATATTTAGATGTTACCGAAACATCATTTAAGGATTGGGAAATCTTTATTCTTGGACGTACTGGAGAATTCGTCTACTATAGATTACGAGCTAAAAATACCTTTGCACAATACTCCGATTATAGTGAAACAGTTTATCATATGTACGACTCATTTCCCAAAGGCTCTGGTTTCATTCACGATAATAGTACTATTCCCGATAGAGTATCATTATATCAAAACTATCCTAATCCATTCAATCCTTCTTGTAAAATTAAATTTGGCTTACCTGAAGCTCAATATATTAGCCTTAAAGTATATTCAAGTAGAGGTATTTTAATAAATACCATATATTCCGGTTATCTTCAAGAAGGTTTTTATATATTTAATTGGACTGGGCAAAATGAAAAGAACATAACAGTAAGCTCGGGCATATATTTCTATGAACTTAAAACTACCTCGTCGAATCTTATTAAAAGAATGCTTCTTATCAGATAGAAAAAATTCTGAAGGAAATTTATATGTTTTACAATTATTTTTTTATTATTATATTCATTTATTTATTGACCTTTTGTTCAAATCTTGAAAATATTGATAATATTCCTCCTACTGTAAGTATTACTGCGCCAACCGATTCATCAATCGTTCGTGGAATAATTAGTGTTGAGTGTGAAGTCCATGACAACGAAGAAATTGAAAAGGTCGTTTTAGTTGTCAATGAACAAGAGACAGAATTTGTATCTAAAGAAGCTCCGTACTCGATAGATTTTAATACGCAAACTTTAAGTTTTGAAACATATCATTCAATTCAGGTTAAAGCAATTGATATGGACGGCAATACAAGTCTCAGCAATCCTGTTCAAGTTTTTGCAGTTCATGATACTGCTTTTTGGTTCAAAACTGATACGCCAATAGATTATTTCTATTCTGATATCTTAGTAACACCTTCAAACACAATTCTTGTCTCAACGGAGTTTCCACATACTGATTCACTAAGTTATATGCTAGCATCTACAAATTCTGGTCGTAAATGGAATTGTTACCAGATAGATGCGAGTGGAACATTTGAGGTGGCTTTCAGTAACGATAATCTATATGCAGCTACCTTTAATGGTGTTTACAAATCAATAAATAATGGCTATTCATGGGAACCTACTTCATTCGATTCATTATGGATAAGGACTATTACGGTTGATGATAATGGTATTATTTATATTGGCCTTCAAAATGCTCTTTATAAATCAGTTGATGATGGCCATTCATGGAGTATGGTTCATTCTTTTCAAGATGTTGTATTTAATAGTTTAGCTATTCTCAATTCAAGTACATTTTTTGCTGGTTATTCATACACTATTGGCTCAGATTTAATGTTGTCTTCGGATTTAGGTCTATCTTGGGAAACGACCAGTATTGCATCAATTTATGTAACGTCAATACTCTTCGATTCTGAAGACAATATTTATGTTGCAGGCGCTTCGGGTGATGAATCGGGTGGTGGCTTGTACAAGTCCTCAGATAATGGGCAAACATGGTCTAGATTAATAGAACCGCAAATTTCAGTAGGTCGAGGGTGCGTTGATGTGAATAATAATCTGTATTATCCTTTAGAATATGATATTATATATTCCAAAGATTACGGTTCGTCATGGGATAGGCTACAAAGGCCGAATCAAACAGATTTTATTTATAAAATCGCAGTAGATAACCATGGTTTCCTTTATGCAATTACCAGACATAGTGCAGGGATATATCGTACGATAGATTCAATATATGAAACCATACAATAATTTACTAATAGTTACACCTGTTTATCACCGCTAACAATGGGCTGCAAGGGTTCGAGCACACGTCCGGGTTCTATGCATTTTGAAAGATTATAGGGTGTGCTCGTACCCTGAGCCCCAGCCAATGTAAGGAATTTATGTACGAAGTTGCGATTACGGGAATTGGTATTGTCTCGGTTCTGGGAACCGGAATCAAAAAAGTTACCGAAGCCCTTCAAAACGGAACATCCGGAATTGTGTTTGATCAGCATCGCCTAGATTTGGGATTTCGCGGTGCCCTGACCGGCGCCATTACAGATTTTACCACACCCGATCTGCCGCGCAAACAGCGCAAAACCATGACCGAGTTTACGCTTTGGGGCTATGCTGCGGCTAAAGAAGCCCTCGATATGTCCGGACTGACAGAAGATGAAATCCGTTCACGGAAAACCGGCTTAATCATAGGCAATGACTCCACTACCCTGGCCAATATCGAACAGGTAGATATTACACGCCGGGAAAAGAGTACCTTCCCCATTGGCGCCACCCGTGTATTCCAGGCGCTCAATTCCACTACAAC
>JANTFO010000115.1 GCA_024763365.1 Flavobacteriaceae bacterium | reverse complement strand
TGTTTTGGATGAAGTAGGCTAAATTTTATTTTGATGTGCTAGTAAGAATAGAGCAACTTTGTAATTAAGTAGTAAAAATAATGATTTTTGCGAACGTTTGTATAAAATGTCGTTTAAATGCGTTTTATACTACTGTTCGCAAAGTTTGTAAAAATTTGAATCAAAAGCAAGTTATTTAAAACCGACTTATTCACAGAAGCTAGTGATGAGCAGAGCAAAATGAAATTTAGCCATGAAGTTGCTTCAGAATCCTAATGTATTAAAGCTAATTATTTGTATTTTTGCCCGCTTTTATGAATCAACAAGAACAAATAGACCAAGGAATGTTACTCCCTTTGATGGAGGCTTTTTACAGTATACAAGGTGAGGGCTTTCACAGTGGTAAAGCTGCTTATTTCATTAGAATTGGTGGCTGTGATGTAGGTTGTCACTGGTGTGATGTAAAAGAGAGTTGGAATCCCGATCTGCATCCACTTACTTCAGCGGATAAAATTGTGGATGATGCCATTAAATATTCTGATAGTGTGGTGATTACGGGTGGAGAACCCCTGCAATGGAATATGGTCTATCTAACTGAAAAACTCAAAGAAAAAGGGGTGAAAATCCACTTAGAAACTTCAGGTTCTGATCAATTAACCGGTGAATGGGACTGGATATGCCTTTCCCCAAAAAGAAATAAGTTGCCATTGGAAGCTAATTATGAAAAAGCCCACGAGTTAAAAGTAATCATACGTTCCAAGCAAGATTTTGCCTTTGCTGAAGAGCAAGCCCAAAAAGTTACGGCAGATTGTCAACTTTATTTACAGCCGGAGTGGAGTGTTAGAGAGAAAGTTACACCTTTAATCACAGATTTTATTGCTAAAAATCCTAAATGGAAAGTTTCTATACAAATACATAAGTATCTGAATATACCTTAAATAATCTATTTTTAAGACTTTGGTATTAAATTTGTTAATTTGTGAATATTTAAAACCCAAATGATGAAATATAAAATTCTATTGCCTTTTTTGTTTTTTGTAGCTGTTTTAACGGCCCAAAATAATTCGTTTGAAGAAGATGTAAACTATTTTCTAGAGCTCAATGGTACGATGGGACAATACCGAAATGCGGTGCCGGAGCTTGTTTCTTTGTTAAAAAAACAATACAGTGATGCGACAGTGCCTGATGTAGTTTGGGAAGAAATTAATTTAAAAGCTATGCAATCATTGGATGGCCTTTCAAAGGACTTAGTGATTGTTTATAAAGAATTTTTTACGCATGAGGAAATCAAAGACTTAGTCCAAGTTTACCAAAAAGAATCTGTGCAAAAGTTTATCAATAATGTTCCGGAATTGACCAAAGCTTCCGATACGCCTTCTATGGTTTGGAGCCGGAATTTATATAATCAGATTACCGATTTGTTGCATGAAAAGGGCTATCAAATAAATAAAACACAATGAGACAGTTGTTTTTTAGCTTATTTCTAGTTGTTAGTTCATTTACTGGCATATCGCAAATGACAGATGCTCAAATTTTCAACCTGTTTGAAACTGTAGACAAAATTGATAAAGCAGAGACTTATCATAAAGATTTCACTAAAGAAATAAATGCCGTATCTCCTGAAAATAGAGAATTGGTTAGAAATAAAATTGATCAACTTATTGCCAAGAGCCAGAAAGAATCTTTGAAAATTATCAGGAAAAGATTTACGCCAAAGGAATTAGAACAAATAGCATTAGAACTGCCTGATAAAACTTTGTTTGTTTACTCCGAAAAAACAGTTTCGTTTATTCGCTACTGGCAATCTTTTAGAAGGGATTTTTTTGATGAGATTACGCTTTTGTTAAAAGAATATCATTAATGAAGCTGTCTTATATGTAAGTTTCTCTGTCATCTCGACTTTCGCTTGAAATGACAACTTTTTAAGCTCATGAGATGGCTTCTATATTATCTTACCAATGCACACGTCCACATTGTTCTTGGCTGGAATTGACAATATCTTCATACAATTCTTGTGAAATGTATTGTGGCTCATAGTTAATTCCATAATTTGATAAATTTCGAGTAAATGCTCTCATATGGTTTCTCGAACCACAGGTTAAATTACTAAAAACCTTTAAAATATTTTGATTATCAGTTTGTTGAGAAAAATTTACCAAGTCATAAATGTCTATATCTTCAATAGTAGCTCCAACTTTCAAAGCATCAACAAGTGATTGATCTCCTTGAGCAATAAGGGTATCGTAAAGTTGTTGTAAGGCTTCATTTTTAAAAACACCTATTTCTTGAGTAGCAGGGTCTTCTATGCCATAGTAATTTAATAGATCCATTACGCTATTCATATGAGTTTTTTCACTTTGCATAATATTCCCAAAAACACGCAATTCGTATTTATCATAGAAGTAATCATATACATCACGTGCTAATTTTTCTTCTTCGCGCATGTGTTTGAGCATGTCTATTTCTGAAGTGCTGATGTCATCATCAACATTATTAATTTCTTGACTATCACAACTAAAGTTGTAAATAAATAAAGATAATACACTTATTAAAAATATTTTTTTCATTTTTTTAAGTTTTTAAAGATTAAGCAAATAACCAATAGATAAATTTATCAAACCTTTACTGTTTATAGCTGGTTCATTATAAACAGCATGTGGAAAATTATGTATATAACAAACTCCAATGTCAAAATTATTTATATACATTTTCAGAGGGATTTCCACTTGGGTATTTAATAAATCAAAGATCTCTACTTCATTTAGAACTATGGTATCGTCTATTATGCTCTCATAAACAAAATTTTGTTTTGAAAAGATGAATTTCAACTGTGGTTTGAAATAGAGCCTATACGTCGAAGTATTTTTCAGGGTAAATATTTTGTAAAGTTTTCCGGTTAACTGATAGGAAGAATCTTCCTTTCCAACTAAGAGATCATTTGTGATATATAGACCAATTTTGTGTTTAGGTGATAGATATCCGCCGCCTAAACCAAAACTATTTGAGTATAAACTATTGCCTGAGTGATCAAAAAATTGGCTTAAGGACAGATCAATATAGACCGATTCATTCTTGTCTATTGTTTTTTGATAAGCTATCGAACCTGCTGATAAATTCCAGTTTGGTTCAAATTCTTGATAATATACCCCTGAATAGCTTATTGATAGTCCAGATTTGTGGTAGTAAGCTATGCCAGCCGGCATATTATATTGTTCAATTCCTAAGTCTCTTCCGGAGAAATAAGTTTCACTGTTCCAAGCCAGGCTTGTATATATAAAATTGTCTTTTTTATACAACAATAATATTTCTTCCCTCCAATCAGAATCGTTAAAGAACAATTCATCCAGATTTTTATCAATTATTGAGTCAGAAGGGATTTGGGCTTTAACTAAAAAAGTATTGGCTACTAGTATTAGTAGCCAGATACATATAATATTAAAATTTATATTTCTCAATTTCTAACTTAGAATTAGTTCCCGTTCCCATTATTGTTCCCATTTCCTTGTCCTTGGTTGAGTCTGTTTTGAGTTCGATTTCTCGTTTGTAACTCATCGTTTTCAGCTGCATTTTGAGTTCTTTGCCTTAATCGTTCTTGGAGCATCAATTTTTGTTCGGGGTTAAGGGATTCTCTAAATTGGTTACGTACTTGATGCATGTGTCGTTCTTGAGCTTGTAACATATTTTTTTGCTCTTTGCTAAAAGTGGCTTTTAGTTGTTTTTTACGAGCTTCTTGAGTTAGATTTTTATCTGTCAAGATGGTCAATTGTTCTTCAGAAAGTGTTTCTCTAAACCTATGACGGTTTTGGATCATCATCTGATGTTGTGCTTCAAGCATCTCCTTTTGATTAGGTGATAACTCTTTGTAAATCAATTCATAGTCAGATTTTTGAGCTATGCCTGTTTGTGTGAATATTAAGGAGATCAAACCTATAAAAAAGGACTTTATTAGTGTTGTTTTCATTTTGAATTGTTTTAAAAGTTCAGGTAATAAACCGGTTTCAATACTATAAACCCGAAATGTTGAAAATAGTTTGTTTTGTGATTAATATTATTTTCTGTAATTGACATTTCACTTAAAGAATAATGTTATCTATAATTTCATTCTCCATATATTCGTCTAGCAATGAATCATTTATAAATAAAGAATTTAGAATCAAATCCTCTGGATTATTTTTTGAATAACTAGATTTACTAACTATCTCTTCTGTAATGAATTCACTAAAATAACTGTCGAGTTCATTATCATTGAGACTGAGCGACTCAATAAATGCGTCTTCATAGGCATTTAATGTGATTGT
>JANTFO010000114.1 GCA_024763365.1 Flavobacteriaceae bacterium | reverse complement strand
TTATTACTTCCTCAAAATGGTTTGTGGGTAGAAAAAAATAATATCCAAACTTCTTTTAAAACCACTCCACGTATCGGTATAGATTATGCCGAAGATTGGAAAGAAAAACCTTGGCGTTTTATTTTAAAATAAATCCATTTTATCCAAAACCTCCATGACGCTTTTTACATGTTCTGCAGATTCTTTCATCAACTTCATTTCTTCATCATTAAGTTTTAACTCAATTACTTCCTCAATACCGTCTTTACCTAACTTAACAGGGACACCTAATGCAATATTATTCATTCCATACTCACCTTCAAGCATTGTACATACAGGGAAAATACGTTTTGAATCTTTTAAAATAGCTTCTACCATTTGGGCAGCAGCAGCACCGGGAGCATACCATCCTGAAGTCCCAAGTAAGTTGACAATCTCTCCACCACCTTTTTTAGTACGTTCTACGATAGCATCAATTCGGTCATTATCTAAAAGATCGGTGACAGGAATACCAGCAATGGTTGTAAATCTTGGTAGCGGCACCATAGTATCTCCATGTCCACCTAATAATAAGGCTTGAATATCTTTAGGTGATACATCTAATTCATTGGCTAAAAATGCTCTAAAACGGGCTGTATCTAAAACACCGGCCATACCAAAAACTTTTGTTCTAGGTTTTTTAGCGGTTAAGTATGCAGCATAGGTCATTACATCTAATGGGTTAGATACCACAATAATAATAGCCTCAGGAGAATGTTCCACTACTTGCGCTGTAACGGACTTTACAATTTTTGCATTAGTAGAAATCAAATCATCTCTTGACATACCCGGCTTACGAGGTATTCCAGAAGTGATCACTATTACATCAGAATCTTTAGTTTTTGTATAGTCATTAGTTGACCCATTCACTCTTGTATCATAATAATTTACAGCTGAAGATTCCCATATATCCAATGCTTTACCTTCAGCATAATTTTCTTTGATATCCAGTAAGACAACTTCTTTAGCAAAATCTTTTTGTGCTAATACATCTGCACAGGTGGCACCTACACTACCGGCACCTACAACAGTTACTTTCATTTGTTTATGTTTTTTATAATTAATTGTACAAATTTAACTTAATTCATTAAACTACTAAGCTGATAAATATCACATTATTGTTAAATATTTTTGAACATGCGAACTTTTAAAATAAAATTATGATAATTGTTAATTAACAGATTTTCACTAATTTTGCAAACCAATTTTTTCACAATAAATCAATATTAGTTCTTAAGTTATGAATTATATCATGTATTTTTTACCTATTACGGCCCTTATCGGTTTTATTTTCATGTTTATCAAGTCATCCTGGGTTTCTAAACAAGATGAAGGAAATGATAAAATGCAAGTTATTGCTCAAAATATTGCAAAGGGCGCCATGGCATTTTTAAAAGCAGAATATAAAATTCTATCTATTTTTGTATTAGCAGTCGCTGCACTTTTAGTATTCAAAGGTTCAAATGAAGTAGATTCTTCCTGGGTAGTTGCCGTTTCTTTTA
The DNA here is from genome assembly GCA_024763365.1 of Flavobacteriaceae bacterium. Lineage (GTDB taxonomy): Bacteria > Bacteroidota > Bacteroidia > Flavobacteriales > Flavobacteriaceae > DQTL01. Next base: position 2,768 of record JANTFO010000114.1, on the reverse strand, counting down.
TCGTTGGTGCTTTAATGTCCGGTTTAGCCGGTTTTATAGGTATGAAAGTGGCTACCAAAGCGAATGTAAGAACGACCAATGCAGCCAGAACATCATTACATAAAGCTTTAGAAGTTGCGTTTTCCGGTGGCGCTGTAATGGGCCTTGGGGTAGTTTCTTTAGGTGTCTTTGGGTTGAGTGTGCTCTTTTTAATTTATAGCTTATTTTATGATATCAATTCAGCAAACGGTATTATCAAAGTGCTGAATATTATTTCAGGTTTTTCTTTAGGTGCTTCTTCTATCGCATTATTTGCCCGTGTGGGGGGTGGTATTTATACCAAAGCGGCAGATGTAGGCGCAGATTTGGTCGGTAAAGTTGAAGCCGGCATCCCCGAAGATCATCCTTTAAACCCTGCTACTATCGCTGATAATGTAGGAGACAATGTAGGAGACGTGGCCGGTATGGGTGCTGACCTTTTTGAATCTTTTGTTGGGTCTATAATCGCTTCTATGGTTTTGGGAGCAGCCTTTTTTAGCTTAGCTCCTTTTTCAGATTATCCACTTGGTGCCGTGATGTTGCCATTAGCATTGGCTGGTGTAGGTATTATCGTTTCAATTATTGGAACTTTCTTTGTAAAAGTAAAAGAAGGTGGTAACCCTCAAACAGCTTTGAATATAGGAGAGTTTTTATCTGCAGGGATCATGATCTTGGTTTCCTGGTTTTTAATTCAGCAATTCTTGCCGGAGGCTTGGACATATAACGGAAAAGATTTTACTAATACAGGCGTCTTCATTGCAACCATTGTAGGTCTTTTGGCCGGATTGGGTGTAGGGAAAATCACAGAATATTATACCGGAACAGGTACAAAGCCCGTTACCAGTATTGTTAAACAATCTGTGACAGGACCTGCCACGAATATTATAGCCGGATTGGGTGTAGGAATGATGAGTACGGCAGTCCCTATTTTATTAATTGCAGCGGGAATCATTTTGTCTTTCCATTTTGCAGGATTGTACGGTATTGCAATAGCTGCCGTGGGTATGTTAGCCAATACAGGTATCCAATTGGCAGTAGATGCTTACGGACCTATTTCTGATAATGCAGGTGGTATTGCCGAAATGTCGGAATTACCTAAAGAAGTGCGCCAACGTACAGACAAATTAGATGCAGTAGGAAATACAACGGCTGCTATTGGAAAAGGATTTGCCATTGCTTCAGCTGCATTGACAGCTTTAGCCTTATTCTCAGCCTTTATGCAACAGGCTAACATCAGTTCTATTGATATTTCCAAGTCCTATGTGATGGCTGGTTTATTGGTGGGTGGTATGTTACCTTTTGTGTTTTCTGCTTTAGCGATGGGAGCGGTAGGTAGAGCAGCTATGGCGATGATTAAAGAAGTAAGGCGACAATTTCACGATATACCTGAATTGAAAAATGCATTAGCTGTTATGAAAAAATACGATGCCGATATGACTAAAGCATCAAAAGAAGATATTGAAATTTTTGAAGCCGCTAATGGTAAAGCAGCATACCAAGAATGTGTAGCTATTTCTACGGAAGCCTCTATTCGAGAGATGATCTTACCCGGACTTTTGGCTATAGCTACGCCGGTAGTTGTTGGTTTTATTGGAGGAGCAGAAATGTTAGGAGGTCTGTTGGCCGGAGTGACGGTAGCCGGAGTGTTGATGGCTATTTTCCAATCCAATGCTGGTGGTGCCTGGGACAATGCTAAAAAAATGGTAGAAGAGGGTGTCGAGGTAGATGGTAAAGTATTAAGTAAAGGAGATGAGGCTCACAAAGCAACCGTCGTTGGTGATACGGTGGGTGACCCATTTAAAGATACCTCCGGACCATCTTTAAATATCTTATTGAAGTTGATGTCTGTAGTGGCCTTAGTAATTGCGCCTAGTATTGCTGTGAGCTCTGTCAATACTATGTCAAATGAAAAAGAAGTGGTCAAAGAGATTACTATTACAGATGAAGTACCACAACTTTCACCGAACCAAAAAGTGGAAAAAGAGGTGATGGTAGAGATTGTTAATGATGAAACTACGGTGACCATAGTTACTAATATTACCAATGATAACGGCGAGGTAGTTACCACCGAAGAAATACTCAAAGGCGAAGAAGCCCAAAAGTTTTTAGAGGAGCATAAAAGTAAATAAGTAGTTTACTAAATAAATTTTACAGAAACCATCTTTCTAAAACAGGGAGATGGTTTTTTTATATTTAGATTTTCTCATGGATCCTATTAAATTTGGATAAAAAAATTAATGTAAATTTGAAAAAACAACACACATGCAATACACCGGCGTACTGACCAAGATGATCACAGAAAACGATCAACCCGTTCGTTATTATCTAAAGATGGAACATGATATTCTATCTATGAATCAAATGCTTGAAAAGGAGCTGGAGATCAACTTTGAAAAATACCAATGCCTGTCTTGTGGTCAGAACAAGAAAATATTTCGTCAGGGCTTTTGTTACGATTGTTTTTATGAACAACCACAAGCCGGAGAATGGGTAATCCGTCCTGAGTTAAGCCAAGCACATTTGGGCATTGCAGACCGTGATTTAGCATTTGAGCAGAAAGTTCAGTTGCAACCCCATGTAGTCTATTTGGCAAATTCTGGTAGTGTTAAAGTAGGGGTTACCCGAAAAAGTCAAGTACCCACCCGTTGGATAGATCAGGGTGCCCATGAAGCCATTGAAATTGTGGAAGTGCCTAATCGCTACCTTGCCGGAATTACAGAAGTTGCCTTAAAAGAACATATCAGCGATAA
>JANTFO010000113.1 GCA_024763365.1 Flavobacteriaceae bacterium | reverse complement strand
TTTTGGTGGGCAATGAGGGATTCGAACCCCCGACCCCCTCGGTGTAAACGAGGTGCTCTGAACCAACTGAGCTAATTGCCCTTTTGAAAAAGAGATTGCAAATATAAACTCCTTTTTGAATATGACAAAACTATTACAATATTATTTTCTAAAACTGAATAGTGCTATATCCTAAAAGAAAAATCTTAATTAATATTTGGAAGTTTAACTATTCAACTCATTTTTTATACCAGTAAAACTATTCTATTTTCTATATGAAAGTGATAAACCCTTTACTTTTTATAAATAAAATAGTAATTTGCATAATTATTTAAGATTTTTATGATAATAAAACCACTTGTCATATGAAAACAAATACTATCATTTTTTCTTTTGTATGGAACTTTTTATTTATTTCTTTATCGTTTGCTCAAAATAAGAATATTACTCTCTGCCATGAGAAAGATGCTCAGTTTTTACTCAAGAGCAAAAATAAAATTCAAAGTCTTAAACATGAAAAAGACTTAAAAAACAGTATAGCCCAAACTAACACCAAACATTCAAGAGACTGGACCATTGTAGCCAGCTACCAAATTCCCGGTAAAGCTTCCGGATTAGCCTGGGACGGGACCAATTTATATAGTGGGATTTATGGCACAAATGGAGATGATATCTATCAAATCGACCCCTCGGATGGTTCATACACACTCCTTTGTAGTGGCCCACAAGAAGATGCTTATGGGTTAACACATGACGGCACATATTTATGGACAACTGATCATGCAGGAAGTTCTTCTGATCCGGCTTTAGCCTTACAATTTGATGATAACGGTACGCTTATTTCCTCCTTTGCATTACCCAACCACTATATGTCAGGATTAGCATATAATAATGGTGATTTCTGGGCACAAACCTACTACCCTGATCCGGGAACTATTTACAAAATTGACAATACAGGTACTGTTCTTTCACAATTTCAACCTCCGGCAGACCAACCTTGGGATATTTGCCATGATGGAACCAACCTCTGGATAGCAGATTATAATGCCAATATGATCTATGAAGTAGATGAAACAGGTACAGTATTATCCAGCCATGCATCCGAAAATATAAAACCGGCTGGCATTGTCTATGATGGACAATATCTATGGTATTGTGATGGTGGTTTAGGGATAGACAGCACCTTATATAAAATAGACCTTCAAGGTACAGGAACACCTATTATTGATGTTGTTCCCAATAGTGTTGACTTTGGTTTTGTTAACATTGATGAAACCGGTACTGCTAACTTCACAGTATATAATAACGGAGCATCTGATTTGATCGTAAATTTTGGCGATTTTAATGGACAAGGGTCTCAATACTTATCATGGAATACTTCTCAACTCACACTAAATCCTGGGACTAATCAAAGTGTTTCCGTTATGTTTGATCCAACTGTATTTACTACTGTTGATGCCTTAGGTGAAATCAATTCTAACGATCCGTTAACACCAACATTCAACTTAAATATCACTGGGCAGTCAGTGTTTGATAATCCTACTATAGAACTTCAAAATACCAGCTATAACTATGGTAACGTTCGAAAAAATGCCCTGACAAGATGGTTCATGACCATTCAAAACCAGGGAAATGCCACTTTAACTATAGATCATATCGCATCAGATAATACGGCTTATTTTATTGACGAAAATATAAATTATCCTTTGAATATAGGCATCATGCAAAGTGTAGAGTTAGGTGTATGGTTCCATCCGGATCAAGCAGTTTTATTTAATGGCACATTGAGCATTGAATCAAACGACCCTATGAGCCCTACAAGTGTTAACCTAAATGGAACGGGTGTAGAACAAGACTATGAGATGGGTGATGAACTTTGGCATTACAATATTACGACAGGTTATGATCCAAGCCCAAAAGCCATCAGTTCTATTTCTGATATTAATGGTGATGGTATAGATGATGTCATTGTATGTTCTGAAGATTATAAGTTAAGATGTTTCAATGGGAACTCACATAATCTGGCAGATGTTTTTTGGACGAGTTCCTCGGGTAATGTTTTTAACCAACATGGATTGAGTATTGTATCAGATATTGATGGAGATGGCATAGATGAAATAGCCATTGGAAGTACAGGAATAGGAACAGTAAGCCTGTATTCCGGAAAAACAGGAAATTCAATATGGACCTATAACACAAATGAATATGGTGATGGTGGATGGGTATATCAGGTAGATGCTTCTTATGATTATAACAATGATAGTAAAATTGATGTATTGGCAGTTGCCGGTGATGACGCTTACAATACAGGTCCAAAAAGAGCTTTCTGTATTGATGGCACTACCGGAATAAAAATATGGGATAGGTATCTCGGAGGCCCCGGATTTTCAGTCATAGGAGTTGAGGATTTTAACGGAGATAACATTCCAGATGTCGTTGCCGGCGCATCCAATGAGGATGAAACACAGGGAAAAGTGATTGGCATTGACGGCGCAACCGGTGGAACAGAATGGACTAAAAACACCATAGGAACATCTGTTTGGGCATTAACACAAATTGACGATAACAACAGCGACGGTATCAAAGATGTTGTGGCAGGTGATTTTGGGGGGTATGTTTACTTTATAGATTCTTCAAATGGTGATACACTTTACACGATAAATACCGGTTCAAGCCTTATTCTTGAAGCTACCAAAATTGAAGATGTGAATAGTGACGGAGTAGCAGATGTTACTTTTTCACGGTCCAATACCAGTGCTATCATGCTAGACGGAACGGATGGTTCCAATATTTGGTCTATGCCATTGGCAGACAAAACTTGGAATGTAAGAAGGATTTCAGATATTACAGGTGATAACATCAATGATATTGTAGTAGGCACACTATATCAAAGTAATGTTATTTATTTCTTAGATGGTACAAACGGCACTATCAAAGAGCAAATATCTTACCCCTCTCCTATTGATGCTATGAATGTGATTCCTGATATTGTTGGTGACCACTCTGATGAAGTTGTTGTAGGTGGCAGAAATGGAGAAGTAAAATGTCTATCCGGAGGCTTGGATGCTTATGTCGGAATCGATGATTTAATGATTGAGACAATAATGGGAATAAAAGCATATCCCAATCCTTTTAACGATCAAATAGCGATAGCATTTGAGTTAACGCAAGTTGCCGATATTGGCATCGATATTTATGACCTTACCGGTAAAAAAATCAAATCTGTTGAAATGAGCAAATTTACTAAGGGAACACATAAAATATACTGGGATGGGAAAAATGATACTGGAAGTTTAATGAGCCCGGGATTTTATATTTTTGAATTGAAAGCAGATGGTTTTAGTATAAAAAATAAATTAATTTTAAGCAGGTAAGCTCAAAAAGCATTCGTCGGGGGACTTAAATCCACCCGATAAAATATATATAGGATTGGCGTGAATAGTACTTGATTACTATCCTGATCAGGAATAAGCCCAAACCTGTAATATCTAGACCTGATACACTTCACTTATCAAGTATATTTGTTTCCTTTACTTTTTCAAATAAATTTGAAACGTTTCGAATACAAAAAAACCGATAAAATTATTTATCGGCTTTGTACATGAAGTGGGCAATACTGGATTCGAACCAGTGACTTCTACCCTGTCAAGGTAACACTCTGAACCAACTGAGTTAATTGCCCTATTTTAGCGATGAACCATCCCGAAGTATCGGGAGAGTTAATTGCCCATAGAATGGCAAAAATAAGCAAAGTTTTATTGATGACAATGTTTTTAATCTTTCATACTATGAAAAATATTTGTAACTTTTTTATCCATAATTCGTCGGATTAGTATTAAAATCCAAATTTTGGAAACCATACTTCAGTTAAAAAATCTCGATAAGCGTTTTGGGCATGTACATGCTGTGAATAATCTCTCCTTCAGTATTGAAAAAGGAAATGTATATGGCATATTAGGACCCAATGGTAGTGGTAAATCCACCACTTTAGGTATGTTATTGAATGTAGTCAATCCCAGTTCGGGAAACTTTAGCTGGTTTGGCGGACAGGTAAAAACCCATGAAGCACTCAAACGCGTAGGAGCTATTATTGAAAGACCAAATTTTTATCCTTATATGACTGCCGCACAAAACTTGAAAATTGTCTGCAAGATCAAAGAAATTCCTGAAGATCGTATTGATGAAAAATTGGAGATTGTCGATTTATTAGACAGAAAAAATGACAAGTTCCGTACCTATTCATTAGGAATGAAACAACGTTTGGCCATTGCTTCTGCGCTACTCAATGATCCGGAAATATTAATACTGGATGAACCAACAAATGGTCTCG
>JANTFO010000112.1 GCA_024763365.1 Flavobacteriaceae bacterium | reverse complement strand
TTAAAAAAGAATTATATGTTTATAGCACAAAATTATGGAAATAACTTAAAAATCATTAATTATGATTGAATCAAAAAACAAAAACGAAACTTATCTCCAAGCGGTCCTTAAAAAGGGTTATACGCGTCGGGATTTCATGAAATTTGTTACTTATATGACTGCATTTATGGGCTTTGAGTCTACAATGATTGGTCAAGTAGCAAAAGCATTAGAAACAAAGAAACGAATTCCGGTTATTTGGGAGCATTTTCAGGAATGTACCGGATGCTCGGAATCTTTTATCAGATCAGATCACCCTCTTGCCGCAGATCTTATTCTGGATAGTATTTCATTAGACTATACGGATACATTAATGGCTGCTGCAGGGCACAATGCAGAAGAAGCGAAACAAGCTTCAATGAAAGAGAATTACGGAAATTATATTCTTGTAGTTGAAGGAGCTATTCCTACTAAAGACGATGGCGTTTATTGCACCATTGCAGGAAGAACTGCAGTAGAGATATTGAAAGAATCCGCTAAAGGGGCTGCTGCTATCATTACTTTTGGTAGCTGTTCCGCCTGGGGTGGAATTCAGGCAGCATATCCAAATCCAACCGGTTCGGTTCCGGTAGATGCTATTATTAAGGATAAGCCGATTATTAGAGTTCCCGGTTGTCCGCCTATTGGCGAAGTAATGACAGGTGTGGTTGTTCATTATGCTACTTTTGGAACTCTGCCGGAATTAGACGATATGGGAAGACCTAAGCAATTTTATGGAAAGAGAGTACATGATAGTTGCTACCGTAGACCGTATTTTGATGCAGGGTTGTTTGCCGAAACCTATGATAGTGAAGAAGCTAAAAAAGGATATTGTCTTTACAAACTGGGATGCCGTGGTCCTGTGACCTACAATGCTTGTGGTTTTATGGAATGGAATAATGGTGTAAGTTATCCTATTAAATCCGGTTATCCTTGTATTGGATGTAGTGAAAAGGATTTTTGGGATAATGGACCATTTACTGAGAGATTGGAGAATTTGCCAGGATTTGGAATTGAAGCTACCGCAGACAAAATTGGTAAAATTGTTGTTGGAGCTGCCGTTGCCGGTGCTGCAGTACATGCAGTTGCCTCCAATATAGCAAAAAGAAAAGAATTAAAGACACATGAGGAAAAAGGTATTTTAAATGAAAAACATATTAAAGAATAAAAGAAAAATCAATAATTATGGCAAATAGAATAGTTATAGATCCTATAACCAGAATTGAGGGACATTTAAGAATAGAAGCGGAGATTAAAGACGGAAAAGTTGTGAATGCTTATAGTTCATCAACAATGGTTAGAGGAATGGAAAAAATAGTTGAAGGACGTGACCCAAGGGATGTTTGGGCTTTTGTGCAACGTGCATGCGGTGTCTGTACGACAGTTCATGCTATTGCTTCAATTAGATCTGTAGAGGATGCACTTGGTATAGTAGTGCCCCCTAATGCGGAATTGGCAAGAAATATAGTCACAATAGCTCATGCTTTCCAAGATCATGTTGTTCATTTTTATCATTTACATGCACTTGATTGGGTGGATGTTACTCAAGTGTTGAATGCTGATCCAAAAGCAACATCAGAATTAGCACAAAGCATTTCTAGTTGGCCAAAAAGTTCTCCGGGATATTTTTCAGATGTTAAAAACAGGATTAAGAAATTCGTGGAAAGCGGTCAATTGGGTATTTTCGCAAATGGATATTGGGGACACCCTGCTATGAAATTACCTGCAGAAGTGAACCTTCTTGCCGTAGCTCATTATCTTGAAGCTCTTGAGTGGCAAAAAGAAATAGTTAAAGTTCATACTATTCTTGGAGGTAAGAACCCTCATCCTCACTTCTTGGTCGGTGGTATGGCAAGCGCTGTAAATGTTGATGATGCAGGTGGGCTAAACGCAGAAAAACTTGCTTATGTAGGAAAATTACTTCATGATGCAAAAACATTTATCAATCAAGTGTATATACCAGACTTGCTTGCAATTGCATCTTTTTACAAAGACTGGGGGGCAATTGGAGCTTCAGGATTCAAAAATTATCTTTCTTTTGGTGATTTACCTGCTGATAACTATAGAAATCCTTCCAGTTTCAAATGGCCTCAAGGAGTTATTCTGAATGGTGATTTGAGCAAAGTGCATGAAATTGATATCAGGGATACTAATGAATTCCAGGAATTTGTAAATAAATCATGGTATGATTATTCCAAAGGTAAAGATGTGGGGCTTAATCCTTGGGAAGGAGAAACAAATATTCACTATACAGGGCCAAAACCACCTTATGATTATTTGGATGTGGATAAAGAATATAGTTTTGTTAAAACTCCTAGATGGAACGGTAAACCTATGGAAGTGGGACCATTGGCCAGAGTGCTGATTGGATATGCTAAAGGAATACCTGAATATAAAGAAGTAGTCGGCTTTGCTTTGAAGACTCTGGATATTCCTGTTGAAGCATTGTTCTCTACTCTTGGACGTACCGCTGCCCGAGGTCTTGAGACCAAGTTATTAACTGAATGGGGACTTGAATTCTATGACAGACTGCTAGCTAATATCAAAAACGGTGATACCAAAATGGCAAATATGGATAAATGGGATCCTTCTACCTGGCCAAAAGAGGCAAAAGGCGTAGGATATATGGAAGCGCCGCGAGGCGGACTTTCGCACTGGATTGTGATAAAGGATGGTAAGACAGATAATTATCAAATGGTTGTTCCTACTACATGGAATGCATCACCACGTGACCCTAAGGGGCAATTGTCAGCTTATGAAGCATCCTTAATTGGAACACCTATTGCTGATCCAAATAATCCGGTTGAGATACTGAGAACAATTCACTCTTTTGATCCATGTCTTGCTTGTGCTGTACATTTGTATGATGAACACGGTAAGAATATTAGTCAAATACAGATTGGAGGAGCTTGTTCTGTTTAGTTTTAGGTATTTTATAAATCCGGTACCAATTTATACCGGGATTAAAACTTTTTAATATGACAACAACAACATTTAATTTTAAACGGGTTTATGTCTGGGAACTTCCGGTGAGGATGTTCCATTGGATTACCGTTTTTAGTACCACAATACTTATAATAACAGGTTTTATTATAGCAGATCCACCGGCAATTCAAAGCAATGCAGAAGCCTCAAATTCATATTGGTTTGGCTTGGTGAGGGCAATTCATTTTGTTACTGCTTATATACTTATTGCTAATCTTATTTTTAGGATTTATTGGGCTTTTGTTGGAAATCAGTTTGCGAATTGGAGGAATTTTATTCCATATACAAAAAAAGGGATAAAAAATATTTTATATGTTTTGAAAGTGGATATCTTTCTTATGCCTGACAAAGAACATAAATTGTCGAATATTAGCATTGGCCATAATTATCTTGCAGCATTTTCATATACAATAATGACTCTGTTTTTTATTTTACAAACCATGACAGGATTGGCTTTGATTGGTGATACATCTTCATGGTGGCTACCTAAATTTTTCCATTTTATGGTGCCTTTACTCGGAGGTGATATTGTAGTGAGATATGTCCATCATATTTTGACATGGTTGTTTATGGCTTTTATTGTTATTCATGTATATTTGGTGCTTTATCATGACTATGTTGAGGCAAGGGGTGAAGCTTCTGCTATGATAAGTGGATTCAAATTTATAAGGGCTGAAAGAGTGGATGAAAAAGAAGAAGATATTATAGAAAAAGCAGAGACACAAATGTGGGAAGGAGACAAGGAAGAGTGATGAGTTATGAGTGGTGATGAGTGATGAGTGATGGGTCTTTGTATATGATTTTTATTTGGGTTTGTTTCTGATGTTTTAGTCAGTCAATATACAAATTTAGAATTAAAAAGAAATGGAATTATGATTTCTGATAAAGTAATGGAATTGCAAAAGTATTTTTATCAAACCAATGATTATTTGGATGATAAAAAACTTAACAGGATACTGATTTTGGGTATAGGAAATTATTTGATGGGTGATGAAGGTGTAGGAGTGCATACTATCCATGCTTTAAGCAAAGAAAAACTACCTGATAATGTGGATATCATGGATGGTGGAACAGGTAGTTTTGACTTGATGCCCATAATGGCAAAATACCCTTTAGTTATTTTTATTGATGCTACTATGGATTTTAAACCTGCCGGTACTATAGATGTTATTTATCCTAAATTTGCAGCGGATTTTCCTACTGTTTTAAGCGCACATGATGTTGGATTGAAGGATATGATTGATGCACTGGAATTTAAAGGAGAATTGCCAAAAATCATTTTGATCACTGTATCTATTAGGGAAATGATACCAATGACAA
>JANTFO010000111.1 GCA_024763365.1 Flavobacteriaceae bacterium | reverse complement strand
GTTTAGTAAGGAATATTGGTATTGCGGCTCATATTGATGCCGGAAAAACTACAACAACTGAAAGGGTATTGTATTATACCGGATTGAGTCACAAGATTGGGGAGGTGCACGATGGAGCAGCTACAATGGACTGGATGGAACAAGAGCAAGAAAGAGGTATTACGATTACTTCTGCTGCGACAAGAACGAAATGGCCTTGGCATGATAAAGAGTATACCATTAATATAATAGATACTCCAGGGCACGTTGACTTTACTGTTGAAGTTGAAAGGTCGCTTAGAGTCTTAGATGGAACGGTTGCACTTTTTTGTGCTGTGTCGGGAGTAGAACCTCAGTCAGAAACAGTGTGGAGACAGGCGGATAAATATAAAGTACCGCGTATAGCATTCGTAAATAAAATGGATAGAACAGGAGCTGATTTTTTTAATGTTGTAAATGACATTAGAGAAAAGCTTGGTGCAAATGCTGTGCCTATCCAAGTACCTATTGGAGCAGAAGATGACTTTAGAGGAGTAGTTGACTTAATTACCAATGAAGCTATAATTTGGAATGAAGAAGATAAGGGGATGACGTACAATGTTATAGATATTCCTGAAGATTTAGTTGACATTGTTGAAGAATATAGAGAGAAATTGGTGGAGGCATTAGCCGAAATTGACGAGTCTTTGATGGAAAAATATTTTGAAGACCCTGATTCTATTACTGAAGAAGAAATGATAAAAGTTATCAGGGAAGCTACTGTAGGAATGGTTTTGACACCGGTTATGGCTGGGTCTGCATTTAAAAACAAAGGTGTTCAAGCTCTTTTGGATGCAGTTTGTGCATTTTTGCCATCACCATTGGATAAAGGAGCTGTAGAAGGTATAAATCCAAAAACAGAACAGGTTGAATATCGTAAACCGGATGTTAGTGACAATTTCGCAGCATTAGCATTTAAAATAGCAACCGATCCTTATGTTGGTAGATTGTCTTTTATGAGAATTTACTCAGGTAGATTGGATGCCGGTTCTTACGTATTGAATACTAGATCAGGTAAAAAAGAAAGAATATCCAGATTGTACCAAATGCATTCTAACAAACAAAATCCTATTGAGTTTGTAGAAGCCGGAGATATAGCTGCTGGTGTTGGATTTAAAGATATTAGAACAGGAGATACATTGTGTGATGAAAAACATCCAATTGTATTTGAGTCAATGACTTTCCCTGATCCGGTAATCAGTCTAGCTGTTGAGCCTAAAAGTCAGAAAGATGTTGATAAGCTTGGAATGGCTTTGTCAAAACTTTCTGAAGAAGATCCGACTTTTAAAGTGAAATTTGATGAAAATACAAATCAGACTATTATAAGTGGAATGGGTGAATTGCATTTGGAAATTTTGGTTGACAGATTGAGGAGAGAGTTTAATGTAGAATGCAACCAAGGACAACCACAAGTAAATTACAAAGAAGCATTAACTGCAACTGTCGATCATACAGAAAAACTTAAAAAACAATCAGGAGGTTCAGGATTGTTTGCTCAGGTATCATTTGAAATAGGACCAGCTGATCAAGAGTTTTTAGATAGCGAAGAATTTAAAGACGGTAGGGTTAAAATGCAGTTTGTAAATGATATTTATGGAGGTTCTATACCAAGAGAATTGATAGGACCAACACAAAAAGGTTTTGAATCGATGATGAATACAGGGGTGCTTGCTGGATATAGCCTTGATAGCATGAAAGTTAGAATATATGACGGTCGTACACACCCGGTTGATTCTAAACCGGTAGCTTTTGAATTGTGTGCTAAAGAAGGATTTAGGGCTGCAGCGCCGAAAGCAAAACCGGTATTGCTAGAACCTATAATGAAATTGGAAGTTGTCACTCCTGAAGAATATGTAGGTAATGTGATTGGTGATTTGAATAGAAGAAGAGGAATACCTAAAAGTCAGGATATGGCAGCCGGAGGGGTGGTAGTGATTAAAGCTGATGTTCCTTTGTCTGAAATGTTTGGATATGTAACTCAATTGAGAACATTGACGTCAGGAAGAGCTAGTAGCACTATGGAGTTTTCACATTATAATGCGCTCCCTGAAAGTATTGCTAAAGAAATTATAGAAAAAGCTAAAGGAAATTTAAATAATTAATAAAAAATAATTGGTTTTTAAAAAATTAGTTGTACCTTTGCAGCTCAATTTGAAAAATTGATATAGAATTAAAGGTTATGAATCAAAAAATAAGGATAAAACTTCGTTCGTATGACCACAATTTAGTGGATAAATCAACGGAGAAAATAGTTAAGGCCGTACGAAATAGTGGTGCGGTTGTGATGGGTCCGATTCCGCTGCCAACTAAGAGAGAAGTGTTTACAGTGTTAAGATCTCCACATGTCAACAAAAAATCTCGTGAGCAGTTTCAATTGAGAACCCACAAAAGATTGATTGAAATATATACTCCGACTCCGAGGACTGTAGATGCGCTTTCAAAGTTAGAACTACCTAGTGGAGTGGATATTCAAGTTAAATTAACTTAAAATGTATTTTTCGCATTTGCCCTTTGACTTAATCGGTTGAAGGTTTTTTGTGTGAATGAATACTATCAAAAAATTAGTCATGAACGGAATAATAGGGAAAAAAGTCGGTATGACAAGTATTTATGATGATAATGGTAAGTATCTTGCTGTTACTGTCATTGAAGCTGAACCTAATGTAGTTACTCAGGTAAAAACTGAGGACTCTGATAATTATAATGCTTTACAGGTTGGTATAGATAAAGCGAAAGTTAAAAATACAACCAAACCTATGTTGGAGCATTTTAAAAAAGCAAAAACAGATCCTTTGAAAAAAGTTGTTGAATTCAGGGATTTTGAAATAGATAAGAATCTTGGAGATACCATTAAAATCGAAGAGGTATTTGAAGAAGGTGATATAGTGAATGCTATTGGCATAACTAAAGGTAAAGGATTTCAGGGTGTTGTCAAAAGACACGGATTTCATGGTGTCGGAGATAAAACACATGGTCAAAAAGACAGATTGAGAGCTCCTGGATCTATTGGTGCTGCTTCTTATCCTGCAAGGGTTTTTAAAGGAATGAGAATGGCAGGTAGAACGGGAGGTAAGAGAGTGAAGATTAAAAATTTAAAAGTAGTTAAAATATTACCTGAAAAAAATCTTATTTTGGTTGGTGGAGCAATCCCGGGTCATAAAGGTTCTTATGTAATAATTGAAAAGTAATTTAAGATGAAAATTAATGTTTTAGATACAAACGGAAAAGAATTGGGTAGACAGGTAGAATTACCGGATGCATTGTTTGGGGTAGAACCAAATGAACATGCAGTATATTTAGCTGTTAAACAATATCTTGCCAGCCAACGACAAGGGACACATAGTGCAAGGGAAAGAGGCGAGGTAAGAGGTTCTACTAGAAAAATTAAAAGGCAAAAAGGTACAGGTACCGCTAGAGCTGGCTCAATTAAAAATCCATTATTTAGAAAAGGTGGTAGAGTTTTTGGACCTAGACCGCGAAAATATAATTTGAAACTTAATAAAAAGGTTAAACGTCTTGCAAGAGCTTCGGCTTTAACGGTAAAAGCTCAAAAAGATGCTATTATTGTTCTTGAAGATTTTTCTTTCGACAAACCTAAGACTAAAGAATACGCTAATGTATTGAAAAATTTGGGCTTACAAGATTCCAAAGTATTGCATTTGGTTGGGGAAAATGATAAAGTACTGTTCTTGTCCTCACGTAATGTTCCAAAAGTGAATTTGAAGCAAGTTAGTAATCTTAATACCTATGAAGTTTTAAATTCTGATAAATTAGTGTTTTTTGAAAGTGCTGTTGAGAAATTAAATGAATTAGCATAAAATAGTAATTATGAATATTTTAGTTAAACCGGTTATTACAGAAAAAGCTGAAACATTGGCGGAAGAGCAAAATAAATATACTTTTGTTGTCGATAGGAAAGCTAATAAACTGGAAATAAAAAATGCCGTAGAAGAGATGTATAATGTGAATGTTACGGATGTTAATACTTCCATTGTTCCTGGAAAAGTTAAAGTGAGAGGAACAAGGTCTGGTTATCAGAAAGGAAGAAAGCCTGCATATAAAAAAGCAGTGATTTCTGTTGAAGAAGGAGAAGTGATTGACATTTATGGTAATGTTTAGTAACAATTAGATAATTTGTAAATTTTTAACAATATGCCAATTAAAAAATTTAAACCGATAACACCAGGATTGCGATTTAGGACAGGTTTGGATTATTCTGAAATAACCGAATCAAAGCCTGAAAAATCTCTCTTGGCTAAAATATCAAAGACCGGAGGTCGTAATAGCCAGGGTAGAATGACAATGCGCCAAAA
>JANTFO010000110.1 GCA_024763365.1 Flavobacteriaceae bacterium | reverse complement strand
CATTATACTGATTTTCCTGTAATTTTTTCATAACCTCCGCATGCTCTTTGCGGGCATTGTCATACACTTTTGCTAATGCTATAACTTTTTTATAGCACTCTTCTTTCTCCTTCGGCATACTCATACCTCTTGATACATAGTAATCATATGGATTTTGTGCTGATATCTCTGCTCTTAGTTTTCCTATATATTTTTTGACATCTTTTTCGAACCATTCCCATTTTTCGTCAGATAGCTCTTTCAAATATTTACTTACAAGCTCACCAGCCTTTGGATATATATACCCTATTGCCATAGGCTTGTCACCATTGCTCATCTTTGTGATCTTTGACTTAATCAAAATCAATGTATCGCAATCTTTTTCTTCTCTTGCCTGCTCAATTTTATTGATCCACTTTTGTTCTATTTCTTTGGTTTTGTCTGCATCAGCATCATCCGTATCAATTCCATCTTTTACGTCTTTATCTTCACTTCCATTTACAGTTTCTACGTTTTCATCTTGTGGTATTGTCACACTCTCATCATCTTTGCTTTTATTTCCATCTATATCCAAAACATCATCTTTTTTATTATGTAAATAATAAAAAGCTTTTCCTTCGGATATAATTTTAGTCTGATTATACCCCTCTGTAAAATCTACTGTACCGGACAATAAATATTTTCCATTCGGTACTTTATTATCTCCTTCTATATTAACTATCGTTGGCTCTTGGGAATTAAAGGATATTGCACTTAAATTTTTAGGGGTGACCTTTGGTGCAATATCACCACCACTGACTTTAAATGTAACTTTTTTTATATTTTTAGAAAAATACTTTGGAAGCTTCAAATAAACACCTACTTCTTTTTTTTCATTTGCATAAACTATTTCAGGATCATCCATCAAAAGATAAGGCTGAATTATTTTAAATTTGGTGGGTTTACTTGCAAATGCCATTCTCTTATTATCAAAATAATTAGGATACGTATGAGGGTACTCTAAAATTGAGAATACTCTATTATAATCATTATCATTTATACCAGCTACTATTTTTAAAGTACTTACAGGATCTCCAGGCCATTTACCCATTGTAAATACCGCTCTCACCTGATATGTACCATCTTTTGAAAATAACATTTGGCGTGCCTGTCCATCAATCAATAGATGGGAAACACTATCACTTGCTTTTATCGTATAGATTGTAGAATGTGTACTGATATTGTCAGAAATTTTAATGTCTTTAGTACTTATCATTTTTTCTCCCACAAGATACCAATACTTTGTTTCAGGCGGGGAAATATAATAATAAACTTTCCACAATAAATCTTTACGAATTTTTCTTGGATTTGCCCGCAATGCGAAACGAAACTTGTCGCCATGTGCAATATTTGTACTCATCATACTTCCATGAGATCCAGGATATATATAAGTCTTCAGACTTATGCTATTTGTATCTTTATTCCAATTAGACATTTTTTGAAGTTTTTTAATATAGGCACGATAGCTTTCAATTACTCTCATAAGTAGTTGCTCAAGATCAATACGTTCATTAGGAGTTATTTTTAAATCGTACTGATGAATCTTTTCATTACGGAATGTTTCAGGATCAAAACTATTGAGCCAAACCGTAAACTTTTCCAAGAAACCATGTTTTGCAGTAGAATCAATAGCTTTAACCATTTTGATATGGTCATTTAAAGCTGAATCAATTTTCCGATGCAAATATTTGTTCAAATGTTTTTTAGCTTTTCGATTATCCTTCTTCAGTAACGCTATTGCCCAGGTTTTTCGCTCTTTTACTTTTGATGCTTCTGGAGCATCATCTTGATTACCTATTTTCCTATTATAAAACTTTTCAATACGATTTAAAAACTGATTCATTACCACTACTCTTAGTTTTGCACGAATCTCTTCATTACGCATAATTAGTTTTGCTAATGTACGTACAGTAGCTGAAGTCTTGCCTTGAGGAGGTATCCCTTCCTTTCTAATTTTTTGCGTAAATCGTTTTATATCTGAAGTAGCAGGATCTAAATAAAGAGCAGGATCTAAATAAAAAATAGTTTCCATTGCTGCAAGATTTGTTTCCACCTCTTTATTTTTACTCATTAGTGCTTCAATTTGTGGCAAAACCAAGGATGACAACTTAGCCCATGGCCCACCAAAACCTGGTGCAATTTCATGCATTAATTCCAAAACATTATTCCTGTCTTTAAAACGATAATACCCCATATCCGTTTGTTCAAAATCATCATCATCAAGGATATTCTCTAGTGCTTCAAGAGCCTGTGCTTCCCAAAGTCGTTCCGTGAAATCTGCTTTTGCTGTTTGCCCAGCATAACCAAGTCCTGCAAAAGCCAACCTAGCTAATGCAACAGGAGGAACAAAATCACATACAAATTCTTTGATAGCATTTTTGTATTCTCCTTCTGAAATACGAAGTACACCTGATACTAAAGGAATCATTTCAAAAGCAGCCAATCCCACTGCCTTCATCCCCTTTTGTGTGCCCCCAGATTGGTAGGCACGATAAAATGACAGTGTCATCATAATAGCCATCGTAGATTTACCTGCCTTGGAATCATCAAGTATAGTATCTATATTAAGTGCCTTTCCCAATTTTGTTTTTGAAAATCTATAAAGAGATTTTCCAGAAGGGGAAGAAAACATTTTCTGTTTAAACTCTGACAAATGAGGACTTCTCATCTCAAGTTCAGTCATTAACATATCTCGTGGATTTGAGGGTTCCATCCAATTTGCAAAAAGTCCGGTAAAAGTTTTTTTGTTTTGTAAAGCTTCGAATCCACCATCTGTTCCCATCGCTTTACGAACTTCATTAGCATATTTTCTAACTTTTTTTACATCATCAGTAAGGACACTTTCAAAAAATGCGTAATCTTTACTATTCATTCCAGAATCTTCTAGAGACCGCAGAATTTTCCGTATCTCTTTATCATCATAAGGTGCATATCGAAGAGCAAGACGTTGACGCATTTTTTGCTTGTTAGTAATGCCTCCCTCTCTGATCCATTCAAGCATTTTAGGTGCTTCGAGTTTTTGACCAACGGCAACCATCTCATTCATCATTTTAAGCTGTAAATTTTGAAAATCTACCATTGCTTTCTTTAACTCTTCAAAATTTACAATACCATTATTAAGAATTTTTAATCCTTGATATCGTTCCTGAAGAACACTAGACAATTGCCCTATACTTAAACATTTTCGTATGCGTTTTGCATATCCGATATCCACACTCCATTTTTTTATTTCAGGAGGGGTTCTTGTGATACTTCCATTCTCTTTAAGCTTTGCAGAAAGATCTTCAATATCTCCCACCAATCTTTCAGTATACTTCTGATTACGAATAAATTGTGCTGTCTTTTGAGAAAAATATGTTGATTTTATACGTCCCGTAGCACCTTGAGGCAAATCAAAATTTTTAATACGGTGCATAGTTGCCATACGCTGATAATCCATCATAGAAGCTGTACCAATATCTACAGGCAAACCTTTTATTTTAAGAGGTTTATCAGTCTCTAATGCTAACAATTTATCCCTAGCTACTTTTGTTGATGCTGCTCTAAGACGCCCAGTCGTATCAAATTCAGCAACAAACAACTTCCCACTCATCAATTTACGCTGATTTGCAAATCCTGACTCAGCATTAATATATTTTTCTGGATGAAAAAAATTTCTTGTAGCACCTGCCTTCACAGACATATCCCAAGAAAGTCCATTGATATCTATACGAGTACGATCAAGTTTTCCGAATGATATATTGGCACGCTTTTGCATTACTTCATCCAGTGATTCATTAAATAATCCCTCCAATACTCGACCTTCATGTTTGGAGCTTAAAATAATATCATCATCTGAAAAAATATTATTATAAGGAAAGGGAATTACTGGTCCTCTAATATTAAATCCATATTTTGATCTATATTTTAAATTTGTTTTTTCTATTACATCAAGTATCATTTGTGAGCGATATTTTTGAAATTTTTTTACTATATTATCATTAGGACGAAATGCTTTAGGATCATTCATTGCAGCTGCTCTATAAATATCTAAGTTATAATAAATCCTTGCAGTGAGTTGCTGCTTCTCTAATCCACTAATGTCGGGGTCTGATAAACTTATCATCCACGACCGTACTTCGTTTGCTGTAGGAATAGAGTTTGATCCAGCCAAAACAAATGGTGTTGACCAAATTAAAAATGCCAATATCAGTTTTATAAATAGTTTTTTTTTCATTTTACTTTCCCATTCTTATTATTTTTATCATCTCCAATCTCACCCATCAACCAAGCCATCTGCTCTTCAATATCTTTCGTCGAACAGATAGCATACACTTTTCTATATGTTTCGAGTGCTTCTTTGTAGTGACCTGCCTGAGTTTG
>JANTFO010000109.1 GCA_024763365.1 Flavobacteriaceae bacterium | reverse complement strand
ATAACTTCCCTTTCTTGATATTCATCGGACTGATCAGGCAATACCTGGGTTGGAGCAACAGTATTATCGGTTTTGTCTATTACCTCCATTGATGTATCGGGGACTTCTTGCCTGGCCTTTCTCAAATTTCGCTCTCTTATCTCCTTTTTAATCAATTTATTAATCTCACCAGTCAAAATTCTCTCCTGGACATCCAGAATGATACTGCATTCTTTGATGTACATCGACCTTACAATCGGATCAGGGACTTTTGAAAGTGTAGCGACTATTTCCTTTAGGATGGTTGCTTTTTTAACAGGGTCTCCCGATGTTTCCTGTAGCAGCATATTGGTTTTAAAAAGAATAAAATCTTTTTCGTTTTCCTGTACAAAATTTAAAAATTCTGTAGGGCCTACTTCTTTGATGAATGAATCCGGGTCGTGATTTTCAGGGAGAATAACCAATTTGACAATCATATTTTCAGCAAGAATCATATCCATACCTCTCAAAGCTGCATTGATACCGGCAGCATCTCCATCATACAGTATTTTGATGGTATTGGTATATCTTTTAATGAGCCGTATTTGTTCAGTTGTCAATGAAGTTCCCGATGAAGCTACGACATTTTCGATCCCGGACTGCACCATACTGAGCACATCCGTATAACCCTCTACCAAAATACAATAATCGAGTTTTCGTATTTCATTTTTTGCAAAATACAAACCGTACAGGATGTTCCTTTTGTTGTAAATTTCCGATTCCGGTGAATTAATATATTTTGGCATTTTAGGGTTTGTTCCCATTATCCTGCCTGCAAAACCAATGGGTTTTCCTGTAAGATTGTGGATAGTAAACATTACCCTGTTACGAAAAAAATCATAACCTTTAGCCGATACCAATCCCAATTCCTGACAATATTCCTGATTGTAGCCTTCTGCATTTGCTGCTTCCTTCAAATCATGAGGATCCGACTTGGCATAACCCAAATCAAATTTTTTAATGATATTTTCCCTAAACCCTCTTTCTTTAAAATAAGCCAAGCCTATATTCTTGCCTTCCTGAGTATTAAAAAGGTTTTCTGTAAATCTTTTTTTAGCCCATTCGTTGATTATAAAAAGGCTATCCCTTTTTTGCTCTTCTTCTTTTTGTTCATCGGATGTCTCTATCTCTTCAAGTTCGATATGATACATTTGGGCAAGATACTTAACAGCCTCTATAAAGCTATATCCTTCGTGTTCCATAACGAAATTCACTGCTCCTCCTCCCCTACCGCATCCAAAGCATTTGTATATATTTTTTGAAGGGGAAACAGTAAAAGAAGGTGTCTTTTCATCATGGAAAGGACACAAGCCAATAAAATTGACACCTCTTTTCTTAAGGTTGACAAAATTGCTTATGACATCTTCAACCTTTGCGGTCTCCAATACTCGTTCTATAGAACGTTTTGAAATCAAATTGCTAAGTATATTATTTTCAGTAAAGTAAAATTAATCGTCCAGCGCAGATTCCAAATCCTCAGTCATTTCCAAATTGTGGAAAACGGCTTGAACATCATCATCTTCCTCAAGGTAATCGATAAGATTCAGTACTTTTTTAGCATCCTCCACACCTAGTTTTGTAGTCGTGGTAGGAATACGCTCCAGAGTTGCACTTTTAGGCTCAATACCAAGTTCCTCCAGCTTTTTTTGCATATTACCAAAATCAGCAAAATCCACTGTAACCTCTACTTCTCCCGTCTCTTCATCGACCTCAAACTCCTCTGCGCCTGCATCAATAAATTCGAGCTCTAGTTCTTCAATATCATGATCGCCCGGATCAATTACGAAAATACCTTTTCTTTCAAACATAAATCCTACGGAACCCGATGTGGCAAGATTACCACCGCGCTTGTTGAATATGGCTCTTACATTGCTGACAGTTCTTTGATTGTTGTCTGTCATAGTCTCTATAAATATCGCAACCCCTCCCGGGCCATATCCTTCAAAAGTAGGTTGAAACATGGCTTCGTTCTTCGTTTCAAGCGCTTTTTTTATAGCCCTGTCTATAGTATCCTTAGGCATATTAGCCCCCTTGGCATTGGATATGGCTAATCTTAAACGCGGATTGAATTCAGGGTCTCCGCTTTGGCCCTCTTTGACAGCGACAGATATTTCTTTGATTAATCTTCCGAATATTTTTGACCTTTTGGCATCATTTGCTCCTTTCTTTCTTTTTATCTTTGACCATTTGCTATGTCCCGACATATCTATTAATTTTTCTGCAAAAATAAAACAATATTCAGTCAAATCAAATTTAGTTTATAAAAATATATTTATTTTTAGAAAGAATTGTAATACACTACTGTAAGGAATAAGAGATTTTTGCTACTAATCAGTAAGAATTAATTAGAATGTTAAATTCTTAGTTTTTTGTTTAAGTAGCGATCAGCGATTAGCTTTTAGCATTTAGCGTTCAGCGATTAGCATTTAGCGATCAGCGATCAGCTTTTAGCTTTTAGCTTTTAGCGTTCAGCTTTTAGCATTTAGCGTTCAGCGATTAGCATTTAGCGTTCAGCTGACGGCTTATGGCTGATAGCTGACAGCTGACAGCTTGAGGTCTCATAAATATGGTTGACAGAATTTTGTAAACTTTGTACGAATAATTTTAAAAATATAAAATAAAAACATTATGATCAAAACAATTATTTTTTCTTTCACATTAATGATGGGTACATTTTTCACCAATGCACAAACTGTGGATGTCCCACAATCTCAAATACCCGTAATCGTAAAAGTCACAGCAACTTGGTGCCCTACCTGCGGTGGATGGGGATGGAATTTCTTTGAAAACCTGTATGAGGACAACAGAGAAAAAGCAGTGGTATTTGCAGATCATTATAGCGGTAATTACCAAAACAGCACTGCGCAAGCCATAGCATCTAATTTTAATTCCGTAGGACAACCGGTTTTCTTTCTTAATGGCAATGATGAGAATGTAACATCTTCCAATCAAACCAATAAAAGAAGTTATTTTGCAAACCAGGTAAATCAAATAACTCAAAATAGTCCGGATGTGCAGACGGGAATTGAAGCATCATATTCGGGAAATAATTTAAAAATAAAATACTCTACAAAATTCTTCAACACATTATCCGGGGAGTATTATTTGGGTATATACCCCATTGAAAAATCCGTGATTGGATACCAGGCCTCCAGAGGACAAAATGCCGATCATCGAAATGTTTTAAGAGACGAATTGACAGGAAATCCATTCGGCAATCTAATTGCTTCGGGGGAAATAACTTCAAATTCGATTTTTGACGGGAGTTTGGAAATGGATTTGAATGGATATAATCCTGATAATTTGGAAATCGCAACAATCATTTGGAAAAAAGAAGGTAACAAATACAAGGTTATCAACTCCAATATAGACAGAACCGTTAAAAAAAATATTTTGAGTAGTTTGTATGAAAGTAAAACCGATAAGTATGCTATTGATATATTCCCAACTATTTTTAAACTTCAAAATAGCATCATAAGTATCAATACCGGCAAAAGTGTTGAAAATGTAAAAATAGAGGTATTCAACACCCAAGGTAAAAAGATTTATATTAAAACTATCGACAAATTGTCAAAAGGCATAACAAAATTTAGTTTAAATATGAAATCATATTCTAAAGGAAATTATTTTGTAAAAATCTCAAATAAAGATGGTATTTTAAAAACCGCAAAAATAATTTTCCTGTAAAGTTATGGATTTTAAATAGTTATAACCTGAATTCCTCATAATATTTTATTCACAAAAAGTCTATAGTACTTTAGAGCTTGTCAATAACGCATATTGGTTATATAAAGATGAAATACCAAATCAAACAATTTATATAATTTTAATAAAAATAGTCTGTAATAGCTTATATTTGTAAAATGGAAATCGGGGTTATAAATAAATTAAAGGTCATAAGGCCGACAGAGTATGGTTATTTTCTTGAAGATGAGGAAGAAAATGAAGTATTATTGCCCAATGTTTATGTACCGGAGGATATAAGCTCAAGAGAAGAAATTGAGGTATTCGTCTATACTGATTCCGAGGATCGTATTGTCGCGACTACATTGACACCTTATGTACAACTCGAAGAATTTGCTTACCTGCAAGTCAAAGATGTAAATAAATTCGGTGCTTTTATGGATTGGGGGCTTCCCAAGGATCTATTGGTACCATTCTCCGAACAACCAAAAAAAATGAAACCCGGAGAATGGCATTTAGTATTCGTAATCAAAGACGAAGTAACAGACAGATTGATAGGTTCTGCACGGATAGAAAGGTATCTATATTTTGATGACATTGACCTGGAGGAAAAAGAAGAAGTATTAATATTACCCTACCTCAAAACCGAATTGGGGATCAATGCTGTCATTAACAACCTTTATAAAGGACTTATTTTCCATTCCGACATACACA
>JANTFO010000108.1 GCA_024763365.1 Flavobacteriaceae bacterium | reverse complement strand
TCGTTCTATTTTACTCATTTAAAAATCCTTTTCACAAAGGTAATCTAAATTTACATTCTGACGAAAATTATTAGTTTTCTTCAATAACCGCTAACGGTTGGTGCATGTTGCTGTAGCGGATTTCGGGCAGCGTTCCTGTCCGTAAGTACGGAATGTTGGCGCGAGAGTCGCGGCTGGCAAACCACCAAACCCCGCTATGCAATATGGCACTTTGTTGAACTAAATCCGCCACAGGCGGATAGATTTTCTAAACAAAAGTAGTAAAAGCGGACCAAAATTCTCATAATAGGGATTTTTAATTTCTAAAAATTATAATTATGAGACAAAAAGCAAGTTTTACGATAGTTGAGCAAGCGACTATTGCGGTACCCGGATTTAAAGACATAGTCAAAAAGATGTCTATACAAGTTACCCTGAAAGGGCAAAGTGAAAGTACACTTAAAAATTACATCAGACGCATCGCACAGATTTCTCTACATTTTAACAGGTTGCCACATGAGATTGAAGAAGATGAGATAAATGAGTATCTCGTCGGTTTAGCTCGTGATCCCAAATCACCTTCCCGCAGTAGTTTCAAGCACATGGTTTACGGTTTAAGATATTATTACCGGTCTATAGGAATGAACAAAAAAGCAATTGCATTGCCTTCACTCAAAAGAGATACCAAATTGCCTGTAATATTGAACCGAAGCGAGCTAAAGGAGTTGTTTTCTACCCCCAAGCTCTTAAAACATCGCATTGTTCTGACCTTGATATATTCAGCCGGATTGCGTGGTCAGGAAGTTATCAATCTAAAATTATCAGATATTGATTTTGTAAGAATGACCATACATATCAGGCAGAGTAAGTATAAAAAAGATAGAATCGTGCCACTTTCTTCTACTATGGCAATTGGTTTGAAAAAATACATTGCAGTAGAACATCCACATATATGGTTATTTAATGGCAAAGAATTAGGTGCGAAGTATAGTGTTCGTGGTTTAGCTTGGGTAATGCGTGAAACTCTGAAAAAAACGTCCATTACCAAAAAAGTTAATCTGCATTCTCTTCGTCATGCTTATGCTACCCATCTGCTTGAAGAAGGAGTAAATATAGTTACGTTAAAAGAACTGCTAGGGCATTCACAGATTACAACAACAATGATTTATCTGCATGTAGCCCAATGCAAATTAATAAAACCACATAGTCCGCTTGATACCTTGTACACTCGTGAAACAGAATAAGTATGAATTATCCGACATAGTAAAAAAGTTTGGCAAATCCTTAACGTCAAGTAAGAAATTATCACCCGGACAAACAAAGAGTTTAGTCAACATTGTTCGATGTCGCACCGCTGAATTGGGCGGACACGAAGAAGCGTGCGACAATTGCGGAGTGGTACGATATAGTTACAATAGTTGTGGTGACAGACACTGTCCCAAATGTCAAAACAACAAACAAGCTTTATGGATAGACAAAATTCAAAAAGAAACTTTACCCGTAAAGCACTACCACGTAATATTTACAGTACCACACTCTTTGAACGATATTTGTTTATGGAACGATAAATTGTACTATAAGATTTTGTTCAAATCTGTTTGGGATACTTTACGTACTTTCGGTTATACCAAATATGGTGTTGAAACCGGTGCCATTGCCATTCTGCACACTTGGGGACAGAATCTGTCATTGCACCCACATATACACTGTATCGTTCCCGCTGCGGGATACAGTATAGATGGTAAATGGAAAAATATTGGCCAAAATAATTATTTGTATAATGTAAAGCAACTGAGTTCAACATTTAAAGGCAAATTCCTTGATGGATTAAAGCGCAAACTTAGCAAACTCGGCAAAATGCAAGGTTTTAATTCTCAGATACAAAAGGCGTATAAGAGCAATTGGGTAGTATATAGCGAAGCACCCATGTCAAATGCGAACCATGTAATCAAGTATCTTGGACAATACACTCATAGAACGGCAATCAGCAATCAAAGAATCATTGATGTATCTGAAAATAAAGTTCTATTTTATGCAAAGGATTATCGTGATAATGCAACAGTTAAAAAAGCAAGACTCGAAGGAGTAGAATTTCTTAGACGCTTTATTCAGCATATTCTGCCAAAAGGCTTTGTGCGTATTCGCAGATATGGCATTTATAATCCAACTGTCAAAAGAAACCTTGATTTGGAATTTGGTAATGAATTAAGTGCCTTTGAACAGGCTTTAGAAGAAAGTCAAAAAGCACAAGTTTCACACAACAATGATATTCATATTTGTCCTTATTGTAAAAAAGGAAATATGGTTGTTATCCGCATTATTCCGCGTATACGTTCACCGGCAGGACACTTGCCATCAATCTTGCAATCTTATTTTCAATAATCCTTTCTTCCCTTGATTTTTCAATCAAGACAGGATTTTTATGTACAAAAACAAACAATTTAGTGTAAAATGCCGTAAACAAACTACAAAACATACTAATTATCAGGATAATTATCCTTAACACTACGTGATGCCCATCACTTATCTCCTTTTGCCTGCGGCAAAACTCAATGATACCATAAATATCTCCGGCTTAAATTACATAGACAGGCGGATGTAGTTCAACACAGACTACTCGCTGGGTCGTACCGACCGCTCATAGTCCTGTTTATTACAAGCCGTTTTTCTTATTTAAGTTCAAGTTTTTCAATTCGGTTTCCAATGGTAATATCTTTCATTTCTTGCTCTAAGCATTTAAAGTCCACTTTTTGAACTGATTTGATTTGCTCTCCCTTTCTCAAAAGATGTATTTCATCACAAGTATCACTTAAAGTTGAAAAAATATGGGATGAAACTAGAACTGTTTTGTTCAATGCTTTCAGTTTCAATATTATTTCAGTCAAAACAATGTTACTTTGAATGTCAACACCATTGAAAGGTTCATCAAGAATAAAGCACTCATTTTCTTGAAGTAGAATTGCCGTTATTGCTAACTTCTTTTTCATCCCTGTTGAGTAGGTGGAAGCATATTGATTTAGTGGTAAGTCAAAAATATTCTTCTGGTCGATATTGATATTTTTCTTATTTCGAGCATTACACAAAAGCCTTATGTACTCTTTACCTGTTATCTTTGAGAAAAAGAAAGGGTCTGTCAGAAGTAATCCTAAATGATTTTTTAAAGGGGTAATGTCGGAAATTATTTCTCCACTATAACTTTCTAAACCTGCGATACATCGAAATAAAGTTGTTTTCCCTGCACCATTTTCTCCCACTACGCCATAAACCTTTCCTTTTGAAAATTCTAAAGAAATATTTTTTAAAACTTCATTATTGCCGTAACTTTTACTTAGCCCATTAATTTTAATCATTCAATATTAATTTTAAGTTGGAAATGGACTTAGTATAAAAAAATGGAATAATTACTAATAACAATGGTGGAAAGTAAAGACTAAATGCGATTACTATTCCTTCTGGTAAGTTCATCTCTCCAGGATATGCTGAATATTTTGCAAGAATTATGGTCCAAAGAAATAAAAGCCCAATTATGAAAAAGAGCAGTATCATTTCAAACTCGATTGGATAGAAAATCAAAAGACTGATTAAAATTGGAACGACCAAGAGTGTAACGAAAGTAGTTGCTACTATAATTTTCTTTTTCAAAAATGATCTTGGGGTGTAAGCGTGAACCCACACATAGTATTCTTTTTCTGGTTTTGAATAATAACTCAATGTGGTTAGAAAAATCAATAACATTGAGAATATGCCTAAGTTTAAATTGCCAACATTAATTGCAATAAAAGTCAATACATAAGCAATGGGAAATATGAAAAAGGTCTTTCTGAAACCTCTTGAAAATTCAAATGGCTTTTTCGAAAATGGCGTTGGGATTACTAGATTAAAATTAGATTGAAAAGACAATAAGGCAAGAATAACTGAACATAAAAGCAAAATGCAAGCTTCAAAAAATAAATTTTTATATGTGAGGATTGAAACAAAAGGTATGCAAAGGATAAAGTTCTCAATAACTCTTATTTTCATTTTTGTATTATCTCCGAAAGTTGATAATAAAAAATCCGTTCTATTTTTTTGAGAAAGTTTGAACTGCAAGCTAAGACAAGTTAATATAACTAAGTATTTGGCAAACTCTGTCTTTTGAAAAATGTATTCTGAAAGCAAAACAAAGGCAGTTAAACCCAAAACATAACCCAAAAGAGGATTAAGTCCTGCTTCCTTAATTTTTCGATTTGTCAGCACAAATTGTAATTCAAAATAGTCATTCATTTTATGCTCGGTCTGTTTTTATAATGGCTTGTAACGGCAGTTCGTAAAAATACCATAAAATAATTATTATTTTAAAAAAATGAGTTGATATTAGCTATTTTTATGAGTTTTGAGGGCATTAATGTCTTAATTTTAAAATTTGGAAGGGAAAATGAAAAAATAAAAAGTTGCTTAAATCGCTTTAAATTA
>JANTFO010000107.1 GCA_024763365.1 Flavobacteriaceae bacterium | reverse complement strand
ATTCAAATGACCAGACTCAGTGTAAATATTAATAAAATAGCTACCCTAAGAAATGCCCGGGGTGGTGATTTTCCCAATGTAGTGCAAGCTGCTATAGATATCCAAAATTTTGGCGCACAAGGTATTACGGTGCATCCACGTCCTGATGAGCGCCATATTCGATATCAAGATGCCCGTGATCTGAAATCTATCATTACTACCGAATTTAATATAGAAGGTAATCCGATACCCAAATTTATAGATTTGGTTTTGGAGGTAAAACCGGATCAGGTTACTTTGGTGCCCGATGCCCCCGATGCCATTACTTCTAACGCCGGGTGGGATACCATCACTCATGCAGGTTTTTTAAAAGAAGTGATCAAAGAGTTTAAAGATCATGGTATCCGAACTTCTATTTTTATTGATACGGATAAAAAGTTGATAGAAGCAGCGGCAAAAACGGGAACGGATCGAGTAGAGCTTTATACTGAAAATTTTGCTACAGCATTTGCAAAGTCAAATGTAAAAGCTGTAAAACCCTATGCTGAGAGTGCTATTTTGGCCCATAGTTTGGGCTTGGGAGTGAATGCCGGTCATGATTTAAACTTACAGAATATTAGTTATTTTAAAGAACAAGTTCCCCATTTGGCAGAGGTTTCCATTGGCCATGCTTTGATTGCGGAATCATTATATTTTGGATTGGAGAATGTGATCAATCAGTATTTGTATAAGTTGGGTGGGTAGTCGCCCGCCTACGCTAGGCTTCGGCGGATAAATTGGTCGTTAGTTGACTGTAAAAGCAGGTATATTCCTGCTGTTCGAAGTCAAATCTAAAATAAAAAGGGAAGGTTGTGCGAAATATAGCTAGTGGTAATAAGAAAAAAATATAAATGTGCTTAAAACGAGGTAATATTTCAGATGTGCCCCTGCTGTCCGAAGTCAAAACTACAATAAAAAGGGAACGCTGTGCGAAGTCTCCTGACTTCGCACTTCATTTTAAGATAAATTTTAAAAATATATCTTTGTGTTAAATTGGTAAAAAATGAATAAAGGCTATACTATAAGAGATCAAAGTAAGACACATTATATTACGGCAAGGCTTGTGGATTGGATTGGTAGCTGTGACATTGGCAGGCAATCCGGTTATTGATACGCAAAAAATTTCAAATATGATAAATTATTTGAGATATGATTGATATTAGATGCGAAGTCAGGGGACTTCGCACAGCGGTGTTTATATTTTGTAAGTTTTGCTGTGGTTGATTGGATAGTTGCTTGTTTTCTAATATTCAATGTTCAAATAATTTCGAACTCCTTGCACCTAACGCCTAATCTTTATCAACACCTGTTTATAAGTATTGTAAAATTACCCCTAAAAAATAGGGGGTATTCTTGTTAAAAAGTAATCATTTGTTAAATTTGCCCCTTAAAAACATATAAATAATATTAAAAAATGAGCACTTTTAGATTTAAAACCCTCGAAAAGACTTTATCAAGGAAACCAAAAAAAGTAAAAGAAATTACGGCCCGACGTTCCGATATTTTTGCTGTAAATGTTTTTAACGAAGAGGCTATGCATCAAAGTATGACCAAGGAAGCTTTTAAACACGTCCAGGAAGCGGTGCATACCGGTCAAAAGATAGATCGTAAGTTAGCGAATCAAATTGCCAGTGCTATGAAAGATTGGGCTTTATCAAAAGGTGCTACGCATTATACACATTGGTTTCAACCGCTTACCGGTGCCACGGCAGAAAAACACGATGCTTTTTTTGAGCCGATAAGTAATGGCAAAGCCATGGAGAAATTTGATGGTAGTCAATTGGTACAACAAGAGCCAGATGCCTCCAGTTTTCCGAATGGCGGTATCAGGAACACTTTTGAAGCACGAGGCTATACGGCCTGGGATCCTTCTTCACCGGCATTTATTTATGAACGAACTCTTTGTATTCCTACCATATTTGTAGCCTATACCGGAGAAGCCTTAGATCATAAAACACCCTTATTAAAAGCTTTACAAGCAGTTGATGAAGCGGCCACTAAAGTGGCCCGTTATTTTGATAAAAAAGTAAGTAAGGTAACAGCCACGCTTGGCGTAGAACAAGAATATTTTTTAATTGATGATGCTTTTATAGCCAATAGGCCGGATCTAAAATTAACAGGTAGAACACTTTTAGGACATGCCCCTGCCAAAGGCCAACAGTTAGACGATCATTATTTTGGGTCCATTCCGGATAGAGTCATGGCTTTTATGCGTGAATTGGAAATAGAATCGTTAAAATTGGGAATTCCGGTTAAAACAAGACATAATGAAGTGGCCCCCAATCAATTTGAATTGGCACCACTTTTTGAAGAGGCTAATTTGGCAGTAGATCACAACTCCTTGATGATGGACATCATGACAAAAATAGCCAAGCGCCATCATTTTGAAGTATTGTTACACGAAAAACCATTTGCGGGCGTCAATGGTTCTGGAAAGCATAATAATTGGAGTTTGGCGACCGATACCGGAGTCAATCTTTTAAGCCCGGGGCAAACACCTATGAACAATTTACAGTTTTTGACTTTTTTTGTAAATACTATCAAAGCAGTACATGATTATGAGGAACTGCTTAGAGCCTCCATAGCCAATGCCGGTAATGATCACAGATTAGGGGCCAATGAAGCACCGCCGGCCATCATTTCTGTATTTATCGGACAACAGTTAACGAACGTATTGAATGAGTTGGAAAAAGTGACAAAAGGTAAATTGTCTCCGCAAGAAAAGACCGATCTTAAACTCAATATTGTGGGTAAAATCCCTGAAATCCTGCTGGATAATACAGATAGAAACCGAACTTCACCTTTTGCTTTTACCGGCAATAAATTTGAGTTTAGGGCTGTGGGTTCTACTGCCAATGCTGCCATGCCTATGATGGTGTTAAATACTATTGTGGCAAAGCAATTGCAAGAGTTTGCCACAGAAGTAGATGCTTTGATCAAAGATAAAAAAATGAAAAAGGACGATGCTATTTTCAATATTTTAAGAGAATATATCAAGCAATCCAAAAGAATACGATTTGAAGGGGATGGTTACAGTCAGGACTGGGAAAAAGAAGCCGCTAAAAGAGGTTTGAGTAATAACAAAACTACAGCTACTGCGCTAAAAACAAAGATTTCCAAAAAATCTATACAGCTATTTGAGGAAATGAATATCATGACACCGGTTGAAGTCAAAGCCCGTCATGAGATAGAATTGGACGAGTATATCATGCGTATTCAGATTGAAGCACGTATTTTGGGAGATATAGCCCG
The DNA here is from genome assembly GCA_024763365.1 of Flavobacteriaceae bacterium. Taxonomy (GTDB): domain Bacteria; phylum Bacteroidota; class Bacteroidia; order Flavobacteriales; family Flavobacteriaceae; genus DQTL01. The sequence goes on along the minus strand of JANTFO010000107.1, from coordinate 1,325 downwards.
AAATCATGTAGTACCTACAGCGATCAATTATCAAAATAAATTGATCAAAAATGTACAGGGTTTAAAAGATATTTTAGGGACAGAATTCAAGAAAACAGCTAAAGAACAATTGAATTTGATCAAGACCATTTCCAATCACATCAATGAAATGATCGCTTTGATCGATCAAATGTCGGAGGCAGTTCAAAGAGTTGATAATGTGGATGATATTGAGAAAAAAGCTGATTTGTATTGCAATGATGTTAAAGAATATTTTGAAAAGATACGCTATCATAGTGATGAGTTAGAATTGCTCATAGATGATGAATTGTGGCCTTTGAGCAAATATCGAGAGATGCTATTTACCAAATAATTCCCCCCTTGAGGGGGGATTAAGGGGGGTGTTACATTCCCACACGTGTACGCTCTTATTTAAGAATTTTCAGGAGTTTATAATCAAAATCTTAGTTTACCTTTGTGGCCATGAGCGGACTGTATATTCACATACCTTTTTGCCATCAAAAGTGCCACTATTGTAATTTTCATTTTTCGGTATCGCGACGGCTTATACCGGATATGCTCCAAGCCATTGTCAAAGAATTGTCCTTAAAAAGGGATGAGGCTACAACAGTAAAAACTATCTATTTCGGGGGGGGGACACCTTCCTTGTTTTCTGTTGAACAACTCCATGAAATTTTTGAAGCCATTCATCGAAATTTTAACGTAAAAGAAGCGGCTGAAATTACGATGGAAACCAATCCGGAAGACTTGTCTAGATCTTATCTAAAAGGAATAAAAACTTTAGGCGTTAATCGTTTGAGTATTGGGGTACAATCTTTTAAAAATGCCGACTTGCAGTTGATGCATAGAAAGCATAATGCACAAGCGTCTATCACAAGTGTTAAAACAGCACAGGATACTGGTTTTGAGAATATTAGTTTGGATTTAATATATGCCTTGCCGGAACAAAATTTACGAGATTGGCAAGCAAATATAGATACATTTCTTTCACTGAAAGTACCACATCTATCGGCTTATGCTTTGACTGTTGAGCCCAAAACAGCTTTGCAATATTTTGTTGAAAGCGGTAAACTGAATTTACCCAAAGATACGGCAGCTGAGCAACACTACACTTTATTAAACTCACAATTGAAGGAAGCCGGTTTTGAACATTATGAAATATCAAATTTTGCTCTGGAAAATCATATTTCTCAGCACAATTCCTCTTATTGGAAAGGGGAAAACTACATAGGAATAGGCCCTTCGGCGCATTCCTTTGACGGGAAAAATAGGATGTGGAATATTGCACATAATACGAAGTATATCAAATCATTACAAAAAAATAT
>JANTFO010000106.1 GCA_024763365.1 Flavobacteriaceae bacterium | reverse complement strand
TCTCCATCATTTTCAGATGGAAAGGTATGGTTGTTTTGATTCCTTCTACATAAAACTCTTCCAAGGCACGTTTCATTTTACAGATGGCATCCTTTCTGGTTTCACCGGTAACGATCAGCTTAGCGATCATGGAATCGTAATAAGGAGGTATGGTATAACCGGAATATACGTGGGTATCTATCCGTACACCATGACCACCGGGCACATGAAGCATGGTTATTTTACCGGGACTGGGTCTGAAATCATTATAAGGGTCCTCTGCATTGATACGACACTCAATAGCATGCATTTGAGGTAAATAATTTTTACCTGAAATGGGTATACCGGCAGCCACTTTAATTTGCTCATTGATCAAATCGTAATTTCCAATTATTTGTTCTGTAATAGGGTGTTCTACTTGAATTCGCGTATTCATCTCCATAAAGTAGAAATTTCTGTCTTTATCCACCAAAAACTCAACAGTTCCGGCACCTTCATAACCTATATACTCTGCCGCTTTTACGGCTGCCTCACCCATTTCTTTTCTTAATTTTCTCGTCATAAAAGGGGATGGGGCTTCTTCTATTAACTTCTGGTGTCTGCGTTGAACAGAACAATCTCTTTCTGACAAGTGGCAAGCTTTTCCAGTGCTATCACCAATAATTTGTATTTCAATATGATGTGGATCTTCAATCAATTTTTCCATATACATATCATCATTGGCAAATGCAGATTTTGATTCCATTCTGGCACTATTCCAGGCATCTTCCAATTCTTCGGGTTTCCATACCGCTCGCATACCTTTACCACCACCTCCGGCAGTTGCTTTGAGCATGACCGGGTATCCTATCTCTTCGGCAACTTTCTTAGCTTCATCTAATGTTTCCAAAATACCTTCCGATCCGGGGATAGTAGGGACGCCGGCTTCTTGCATAGTAGCACGTGCAGAGGCTTTATCGCCCATTTTATTGATCATCTCCGGAGTCGCACCGATAAACTTGATCCCATTATCTTCACAGAGTTTAGAAAACTTGGCATTTTCAGCCAAAAAGCCATAACCGGGATGAATAGCATCTGCGTTAGTTATTTCAGCAGCTGCAATGATATTGGACATCTTTAAATAAGACTCATTACTTGGAGCCCCTCCAATACATACTGCTTCATCTGCATATTTTACATGAAGGCTTTCTTCATCTGCAGTGGAATAAACAGCTACAGATTTTATACCAATCTCTTTACAAGTACGAATGATTCTTAAGGCAATTTCGCCACGATTGGCCACTAATATTTTTTTAAACATAGTATGATACTTTAATATCTATGTTTGACATACATAGAAAATTAACAAAAAAGTAAAGCTGTCAACTAAGATGGTTCAACCAAAAATAAAGGTTGACCAAATTCTACTGGAGTAGCATCATCCACAAGTACTTTCACTATTTTACCATTTACTTCAGCTTCAATTTCATTAAAGAGTTTCATGGCCTCAATAATACAAACAATAGAGTCACTATTTACTTCATCACCTACATTGACAAAAGTGGGTTTGTCTGGAGAAGGTTTACGATAGAAAGTGCCTATCATAGGTGATTTGATAGTCAATAAATTATCATCAACTACTTCTTCAGATGTATTAAGCGTTTGATTCTGAGTCGGATTTACAACTTGATTTTCAGGAACATCTTGTACTACTTGAGGCATTGCAGTAGTAGCCTGTACGATTGTTTTTTCGGGAGCCGTATTTTTGATATCGATCTTAAAATCTTTTGTTTGTAATTTGACTTCATGTACTCCCGACTTTGACACAAATTTGATCAGGCTTTGTATTTCTTTAATATCCATAATAGTTTGGTTTTAGAAAATTTATTTATTGCCATTATAGGCCCAGATGTAATAGATAGCCCCCCAAGAGAAGCCACCACCAAAGGCTGCAAATATAATTTTATCTCCTTTTTTAAGTTGATTTTCGTAATCGTTGAGCAGTAAAGGGATGGTAGCGGATGTAGTGTTTCCATATTTTTCAATATTAAGCATTACCTGTTCTTCTTTTAATTGAAGCCTACGTCCGGTAGCGTCTACAATTCTCTTATTGGCTTGATGTGCTGCTAACCAATCAATACTTTCTTTATGTAAGTTATTTCTTTCTAACACTTTTTCTGCTGCTTCGGCCATTTTAGAAACAGCAAATTTAAACACGGTTCTACCATCTTGGTAAACAAAATGTTTTTTATTTTTAACTGTTTCCAGGGTAGGTGGCATTAATGAACCTCCGGCCGGTACTTGAAGATACTCTCTTCCAATTCCATCAGTCTGTAAAACTTCATCTTGTAATCCATATCCTTCTACATTAGGCTCAAAAAGAACAGCTCCTGCACCATCGCCGAAGATGATACAAGTGGCTCTATCTTCATAATCTATCATTGAAGAATTCATATCTGAACCTATCAAAAGTACTTTTTTATAACGTCCGGATTCTATATATCGGGCAGCAGTAGCCATACCATAGAGAAAACTGGAACAAGCAGAAATTAAATCAAATGTAAAAGCGTTTACCGCTCCGAGCTGGGTAGCTGTGTAAGCAGCGGTAGAAGCAGCTTGCATATCAGGTGTGGCAGTTGAGACAATGACTAGATCAATCTCTTTAGGATCCAAACCGGTTTTTTTAATAAGGTCTTTCCCGGCTCTGATAGCCATATAAGAACTCCCTTTTCCGGTTCCTTTTAAAATCCTTCGTTCTTTGATTCCTGTTCTTGTCACTATCCACTCATCTGTGGTATCTACCATATTTTCCAACATGGCATTGGTAAGGACATGATCCGGCAAATACTTGCCAACAGCAGAAATAGCAGCTGTAATTTTAGTCATGTATTGTTGGTTTAGTTGGTTTAATTTTACAGGAAATTATAAAAAGATATACAAATGTATAAAAATAGATTATAAAACCTTAAAAAAATAAAAAATGATAAAATTCAGGCCATAAAAAACAAAAAAACTCTCCAAAAAGAGAGTTTTAAGTATATTTTTGACAAATTACTCTACTTCTGTAGCATCAATAAGTACTTGTCCTCTATAATATAATTTACCTTCATGCCAGTGTGCACGATGGTAAATGTGTGCCTCACCGGTAGTAGAATCAGCGGCTATTTGAGGCATTGCTGCTTTGTAATGCGTTCTTCTCTTATCTCTTCTTTGTTTTGAGATTTTCCTCTTTGGATGTGCCATTTTTCGTTTCCTTTGATATTAATAATTCATTTAATTTATCCCAGCGGGGATCTATATCCTGATGTTTTCTTATTTCGTATTCTTTTAACTTTTCCAATACTTCGGATTCTAAGGTCCCATCTTTAACTCCCGGATGTATTCTTTTTATCGGTAAAGCCAAAGCAATCGCCTCATAAATATATTGAGCAACGTTTAATTCATGCGCTGTAAAAGGTAATACAACAATTCCTTCCAGATCTTCATTGTACACCTCTCCAAACTTCACGACTAATGCTAATTTATTGGCTATGGGTTGCTCAAAAATTTCATTTGAAATATCACAAGCCAGCTTTGCAACTCCCTGAATATCAAAAAACAACTCCATTAAATTCTGTTTTTTAATAAGTAGTAAATTAGCCTTAGCCTGTATCGATTCAAAATCGTGGTATTGAAAATGCTCAAAGAACTTATCGTCAATTTGGTAGGTAAATTCATGCTTCCCTTCCTTCAAGCCTACATAACTGATAATATATTTATCAAGTGGATCCATCAACCTATCAAATTAGCGCATGCAAATTTAGTAAAATATCTAAAAAACAAAAGAATATGAATAAGTTTTCCTGATTTGTGAAAGTTTTAATAGCTTAATTATTACTTTAATGCATTTTTTTTGAGCTCCATATTTACTTGTCGTGTATTGTAAATATCAATGGCAGCAAAAAGTGCTTCCTTAAAAGAAATGTAATTTGCCTTTCCTTTTCCGGCAATATCAAATGCGGTACCATGGTCTGGTGAAGTTCGGACAATATTTAGCCCAGCCGTATAATTGACCCCTTGGCCAAAAGAAATTGTTTTAAAAGCCGTTAAACCCTGATCATGGTAGGCTGCTAGAATAGCATCAAAATTTTTGTAATTATTACTTCCAAAAAAGCTGTCTGCCGGGTATGGCCCAAATATTAATTTACCATCATTATGTAGTTTTTGGATAGTCGGTTTTACTATTTCTGAATCTACATTACCTATTACTCCTTCATCCCCTGCATGTGGGTCTATACTTAATAGGGCAATTTTAGGCTTTGTAATGCTAAAGTCATTTTGAAGAGATTGATACAATATGTCTACTTTCTCTCGAATCAGCTCAGGGGTAATGGCTTTTGTCACATCATCTAAGGCTATATGGGCTGTGATCAAGGCTACTCTAAGCTTATCATTCATCAAAATCATCAATGACTTGCCTTCAAACTCACTTTCCAGATAATCGGTATGCCCCTTGAATTGAAAATTATCAGAGTGAATGGTATTTTTATGGATAGGTGCGGTAAGCATGACATCTAAATTACCTTTCTTTAGGTCTTTCACAACAGCTTCCAAAGATTTAAAAGCATAAGTGCCTCCTGTCTTAGTAGCTTCTCCAAA
>JANTFO010000105.1 GCA_024763365.1 Flavobacteriaceae bacterium | reverse complement strand
ATGGGGATAGGGCTTTGTGCACATAAATTCGCCATATCCTGCCATTGTCCTTGCCGGATTGGTTGTTCTATGGAATGAATATCATACCCAGATAGTCGATTGAGTTTTTCCAAAGCTGTTTTCGGAGTAAAAGCTCCATTGGCATCTACTCTGAGTGTGATGTCATTTTTACTGAACTCTTTTCTTATGAAGGAAAGTAGTGCCAACTCTGACTCAAAATTGATAGCGCCAATCTTAAGTTTTATGGTATCAAAGCCTGCTTCGATTTTTTCGATGATCTGTTGCATCATAAAAGTTTTATCCCCCATCCAAATCAAACCATTGATAGGGATATGTACTTTACCTTTGGTAAAATCTGAAGGGAAAAGCACAAAACTATCTTGAGCCTTGAGTGATAAAATAGCTTGTTCATAACCAAAAATGATAGAGGGGAAAGCTTTGTATTTTTCAGTTAGATCTTTTTGAGCTTCTTGAATATCTCGACAAAACTGGGTGAGAACTTGCTCGTATTCAGGTAGATCATCACTGCTAAGCCCCTTAAATAAAGCACATTCTCCAATCCCGATCTTGTTATTTTCTTGCAGGATTAAGATGTAAGTGTCTTTAGTACGAAGTATACCCCGGGAAGTTCCCGAAGGTTTTTTAAATGCTAAGGTATATTTAAGGAAATCGGCTTTTATCATAAGCCACAAAAATACTATTTTTGCCAGAGCAAGTTTCAAAGGCTGTAGTAATTTTATTTTTTTACTTTACACTTTTTACTTTTCCTGCCCTCATACCTTCCTGCCGGTAGGGTTCAATAGATAGAATAGAAGTTTTGAGTATGAAAGTATGATAGATAGGAAAACAGCCCTCGTAGTTCAACGGATAGAATAGAAGTTTCCTAAACTTTAGATCCAGGTTCGATTCCTGGCGAGGGTACTGATTTTTCATTTCTTAGATGCAATTTTACTATAATTAATAATTTGTAATTTAGCCCTCCCTTTTAATCCAATAATTAAACAAAAGACTACTAAGATGTTAAAACAAGTTCTTTCTATTTCTCTTATAGTTATTTTTTCATTGACAGCATTTTCTCAAAAAATGAATAAAGTAACTGAAGTATTAGCTCAAAAAGTATATGCTAATCCAAATACTACACATACGGTATGGATTTATTTAAATGACAAGGGTAATAATATCAGTCAAAAATTAGTATCAGCAGCACAAAATTTACATCCAAAATCAAAGGAACGGAGGCAAAAAAGTATGAAGTCCAATCAATTGGTGTCTTTCATTGACATTCCTGTAGAATCAAATTATGTAAATCAAGTTAGTACTATTGTTGAGAAGGTCCGTCATCAATCGCGCTGGTTGAATGCCATCTCTGCAGAAGCGACAAAAGCGCAAATTGAGCAAATAGCCCAACTCGATTTTGTCAAATCTATTGATATTGTGAGAAAAGCGAGCATTGAACCGGTTGAAGAAACTACTGCTGAGTCCATTATTCCAACCAAAAGCACTAATTATAATTTGGATTATGGATCATCAATAACTCAAGTCGAAATGTTGAATGTACCTATGGTGCACGATATGGGCTACACGGGCGATGGCATCATTATCTGTGTATTGGATGCCGGATTTAACAATCTGGAACACAATGTTTTTAGTAGTATGAATATCATTGATGCTTACGATTTTGTCAACGATGATCCCAATGTAGATGACGAAGGTGATATGGGTACCGGTAATCATGGGACAATGACGCTCAGTACTATAGGAGGTTTTTACGAAGGAGAATTAATAGGACCTGCCTATGGTGCCTCTTATCTTTTGGCTAAAACCGAAAATACCGACTCTGAAACACAAGTAGAAGAAGACAACTGGGTGGCAGGTGCTGAATGGGGAGAATTGCAAGGGGCTATGATCACTTCCACTTCGCTGGGTTATATAGATTTTGACGATGGTTTTGCTTATGGCCCTGAAGATATGGACGGTAATACTGCCGTGATTACCATTGCTGCAGATTATATGGCCAGTTTGGGATTAGTAGTGGTGAATTCAGCAGGAAATAGTGGTTCCGGCACTACGACAATTGGTGCGCCGGCAGATGGCAATGAAGTTTTAGCTATAGGAGCAGTCAGATCAGACCGTACACGTTCTTCTTTTAGTTCTATGGGGCCAACTGCCGATGGACGTATCAAACCTGACTTGATGGCTATGGGTAGTAGTGTGGTAGTAGCCCAAACAAGTGGAAATACCTATACTACTGCAAATGGCACTTCTTTTTCTTGTCCTTTGGCTGCGGGCACAGCTGCATTATTGTGGGAGATGGTACCTCAAGCCAGCAATATGGATATTTACGAAGCCTTAAAAATGACAGCAGATAATGCAGCAACCCCTGATAATGCTTATGGCTGGGGAATTATTGATCTATATGCAGCTTATGAGTATTTGGCTTTACCACAAATTGAAACCATTCCTTTGAGTGATACTGAAGACTTCAACGGACCCTATGAGGTAACTGCTGAGGTAACTTCTTTTTTTGATATGATTACAGACGGCGTAGTTTTACACTACAGAGTTGATGGAGGGGCTTGGCAAGAACTCATTATGACCAATACCTCCGGAGATACATACTTGGCATCAATATCAGGTACTGGAACGGCTGCTACATTTGATTATTATATAACTGCTGAGAATGTAAATGCAGAAGTAAGCCTTCCAGAAGATGCACCCAATAGTTTTTATACATTCCAGGCTTTAGAAGATACACAAGCGCCACAAATTGTACATCAGCCATTAGCAGAGTATTATAAAGTTTTATGGCCACAAGCACAAATAAAAGCGGAATTGATAGACAATACCGGAATTGATTTGTCTGCTACCCAAGTTGAGTGGACATGGAATGGGGTAGCTCAGTCTCCTTTGAGTTTTCAGTTGTCAGAAGGTGATAACTACATAGCGGCGTTTCCTGTATTAGATGTTCAATGGGATGATATTATCAGTTATCATATTATGGTATCAGATCAAGCTGGTACGCCAAATGTGACGAGATACCCTGTTTCTGGAGAATTCAGTTTTAGTATTACTGATCGAATAAGTTTTGAGCAAAATCAATTTTCTCATAATTGGCAATTTTCGGGAGATTTTGACTGGCTAGTTACTGATAACACGGCCCAAGATGGAATATATTCAGCGGTATCACCGAATTTGGATGACCAAGAATCAGCTGCTTTAAATTTAGTATTTGATGCCGATGTAGCAGGTAGTATATCATTTTATAAAAAAGTTTCCAGTGAAGATGGTTGGGATTATCTGAAATTTTACATTAATGGAACTTTAGTGGACGAGTGGTCAGGAGAGATTCCCTGGTCTTATGAATCTTATCCGGTAGATGCCGGTACCTACAATTTAAAATGGGAATATTATAAAGATACCAGCGTATCTGTAGGTAGTGATCAGGCATGGATAGATCATATTAAGTTACCGGAAAGTTCTATCGGTATTCCTGAATTAAATGATCATGCTTTTAGGGTATATCCAAATCCTGTATCACATGAGTTTTATATTTATTTTGATGCTTTACATGAAGTTGATCAAGTTCAAATAGTATCAATAACCGGTAATTTATTGAAAAACTTTTCCGCCTATAAGATCAATGAACCCATCTCAACAGCTGATCTGTCTGCAGGGGTGTATTTATTAAGAATAAATAGCGGGCAAAAATCTTTTGTACGAAAAATAATAGTTAAGTAGTTTTAACCTAAACGAATTTACATGAAGATAGAAGTATCCAATGGCGAAATTGTCGATAAATTGACCATTATTGAAATCAAATTAAAACATATAACTGATCAGGATAAAAGGAAAAACCTGCAAACAGAATATGAAGTTTTAAATGAAGCCGTATCGAAAATTATTGAAAAAAACCATCCGCACTATAAAGAATTATTAGGCATAAATCAGGAATTGTGGGATATAGAAGACACAATCAGGGATTTGGAACGAGATAAAGATTTTGGAAAAAAATTCATCGAAACAGCCAGAGCTGTATATTTTACTAATGACCGTCGTTCGGAAGTGAAGCGAAAGATCAATGAGTTGACCGGTTCTAAACTCATTGAGGAAAAATCTTATCAGAAATACGATTAATTTTATAAATCAATAAGGAAATTTTGCAGCGCCAATACAAGCATATTTTGGTTATCCGTTTTTCTGCAATGGGTGATGTGGCTTTGTTACTACCTGTATTAAAGAATTTTTCTATTGCATACCCGGGCGTAAGGATAACGCTTTTAACGCGTCCTTTTTTTCATCCTTTCTTTCAGGGTATTCCCAATCTCAATTTACCTCAGATAGATTTAAAAGGCAAGCACAAAAGTTTTTTTGGTCTGGCCAAACTTTTTTCTAAGATCAATCGTGAACAAAAAGTTGATCTAGTATTGGATGCCCACGATGTATTGCGATCATGGGGATTGAGTATTTCAGCTTTTTTTAAGGGGGTCAAAATCTATAAAATAGACAAAGGTCGTAGAGGTAAAAAGGCTTTTATCCAACATAAGTCAACGAAAACTTTACCACACAGTATTGAGAGGTATTATGATTTATTTGAGCGAACAGGTTTCAAAATACCTCATGAAAAACAGTTTTTTGATCTAAATGGTATCACTGTTCCAAAAAATTCCATTCAAAAGAATTTTATCAATATTGGCATTGCACCATTTGCGGCACATCGTACCAAAGAATGGGGTATTGAAAAAGTTGATTCTTTTATGGAAATAGTGCGTAAAAAATATAAAAATGTGATGTTTCATCTTTTTGGTGGTGGAGAACA
>JANTFO010000104.1 GCA_024763365.1 Flavobacteriaceae bacterium | reverse complement strand
AAAGTGAAAAGTGAAAAGTTAAAAGTTAAAAGTGAAAAGTTGAAAGTAGAAAGTAGAAAGTAGAAAGTGAAAAGTCCAACGACTACTCACCTGATCAATCATACTTGTCTACAACTTCTAAAATACTTTCTTTAACTTGCTCCCAATTCATAGGTTTAAGCATTTTGGGTGAGGGGTCGGAGTCTGCATCTGCAAAATATGTCAGGCTTTTTAATACCATAAATTCAGAACCATCATCATATTTTTGGGTATAAAACGACATCATTTCAGCAAAACTAAAATGTTGTAGTAAAAAGTATAAATCAATAAAGTCTTTTTTAGTACCTCTCCCCGTAATTGCGGCCAATTTCATGGCAACAATATCTTTTGGAGTAGCTAAGCTTATGCCATCGATCAATTTTTGAGGCTCCAACCAAGGATAACTAAAATCTACTATATCAACTTTAATATCATTTAGTGTATAAATATTGATATGTGTTGAATTTTTAATAATTTGTAACTTTCCTATTCCTTTCAATTCTTCATTTAATTCCTGATAAGTTCCCTCAAGTTGCCCAAATAGATCAATATCTACCGAAATACGATGTCCCAATTGTAAAGCCAGCGAAGTTCCACCCACTAATCTGAAACTCTTCAATAGTCTATTTTGTAGAAGCTTTTTTAAAAGTTCCAGTGTGTTGGGTTCGATGCTTTCGTAGAATAACATGCAAATTTATCTTTTGAAATTTTTCCTTTTGTTGCTAAAAAACTCACTGTTTTAGCATCCAATTCTTTTATAGAAATAGCTTTTTTAATAATGTGATCCAAACCATAATAAACAAGAATTAACTGCCAATCCTGATAGAAACCATACTGTAAAACATTTTTGATGATATACCTGTCATTTTGCTCCCAATCAAGTTTAGATTTATCAACGTCCCAAAACAGATGCTTGGAGAATTGATCAATTGCTATTTTAGATTTGACATTCATCATACAAATATAATGTATTTAGGTTATAATTTAAGTATGTGCAATATTGAATAGGGTTGAAAGTGAAAAGTGGAAAGTTGAAAGTGGAAAGTTGAAAGTTGAAAGTAGAAAGTCCAACGACTAATGACTTCCGACCCTCTTACATTACATTCCGGCGGATAAATCGGTTGTCCGCCTATGTTGCACTCCGGCGGATAAATCGGTTGTCCGCCTACGTTGCACTCCGGCGGATAAATCGGTTATCTGACTGTAGTAAGTAATACCATAAGCATTAATCAATAACCCTTAACCCTTAACCTTTAACCTTTAACCTTTAACTATTTACCTTTATCCTCCCTAAAGCGTTTCGCCCAACCATTTAAAGAATTCCCTTTGCCATACCAGGCTGTTTTGGGGTTGGAGTACCCAGTGGTTTTCATCGGGAAAGAGGATCAGGCGGCTTTTAACACCTTGTACCTGTGCGGCCTGAAAAGCTTCCAATGCCTGCCCGAGGGGAACGCGGTAGTCTTTTTCTCCTTGGAAAATGAGTATTGGGGTGTCCCATTTGTCTACATAATTGATAGGGTTAAATTGATCATAAGTCTTTTGTGCGGCATGGTTGTTTTTATCCCAATAGGGTCCGCCCAGATCCCAATTGACAAAGAAGAGTTCTTCGGTGGTGCCGTACATACTCCGCTGGTTAAAAATACCGTCGTGGGCGATAAAGCTTTTAAAACGGCCTTGGTGATGGCCTGCGAGATAGAATACAGAATACCCACCATAGCTGGCGCCTACGGCTCCAAGTCGGTTTTCGTCTACATAAGGCTCTTTGGCCATTTCGTCGATGGCACTGAAGTAATCCTGTATGTTTTGACCGCCGTAATCTTTACTGATTTGTTCGTTCCACTCCACGCCAAAACCGGGTAAGCCTCGTCGGTTAGGAGCGACTACGATATAACCATGGGCTGCCATAATTTGAAAGTTCCAACGGAAAGAGTAGAACTGGCTCACTTCACTCTGCGGCCCTCCCTGGCAATAGAGTAGGGTAGGGTATTTTTTTGTCGGGTCAAAATTGGGCGGGTAGATGATCCAGGTAAGCATGTCTTTGCCGTCAGTGGTTTTGATGATGCGTTTCTCAATATTGCTTAATGTCAATCGATCATACACATCATCATTGGCATGGGTGAGTTGCTTCCATCTATTGCTAGAGAGGTTATAAGAATAAATCTCCTTTGCGTGGTTCATATCCGTTCTGTTGAGGATGAGGTTGTGCTGACTTTGTCCGACAAAACCAGAGACATTAAACGGCCCCTCGGTCAATTGTTGGACAAAAACCTTTTTACGGCTCTTTTGTGGTATTTCCACTTCAAATAGTTGATAGGTTCCCTGCGTAGGGGCAATGAAATATATTTTCGTTCCACTTTCGTCCCACAGGAAGGAGCTTACCGTCCCATCCCAGTCCTTTGTGAGGTTGATGGGTCTGTTATGGAGCATTACGATGAGGTCGTTCTTATCTGCTTCATAGCCGTCCCTTTTCATCTGTAGCCAGGCCAACTGACCACTGCTCGAGAAAGCCGGGTGGGTGTCATAACCCGGATTAGAGGCGGTTAGGTTACTGGTTTCTCCGGAGGCCAGATCATAAGAATAAATATCTGTGTTGGTGCTTAACATATAATTGGTACCTCTTAATTTTTTAGAGACATATAATATCTTTGATCCATCAGGGCTCCAACAGTAGTCTTCGCTACCCCCAAAAGGTTTCTGCGGGCAGTCATAAGCTTCGCCTTGCATGATGTCTATGGCAGCAGCATCGGGCGCATCGACCGGTTTATAAAATAGATGATTCACATGACCGTCCTCCCATGTATCCCAATGCCGGTAGTTGAGTTCGTTGTATATCCTTAGGTTAGATTGAGGTACGTCCTTGTAGTAATCTTGTCCGGAAACTTTTTGCATTTTTACAGGTCTGACCATCAATTGGTATTTCCCATCCGGGGAAAGTTGGGCATCGTTTATAAAGGCTTTAGGGTCTTGTATTTTAATATCCATTCCGCCATAGATGGGGGTTTTATAGTAGGTTTTACTATGGGTATCATTCTCCAGGTCATAACGGGAAACCGCAAAGATTACGTAATTGTCGTCTTGACTGATGCCTTGAGCAGAGACTTTGCCAAGTTGGATAAGTTGTTCAGGGGTCATCACATTTTGTGCGATCAAAGTGCTAGAGAAAAAACTGATGCTGAGGAAAATACTAAATAATACTTTCATATTTGATGATTTTACGGATTGTATTTTATAAATATTGATATTAAAACCTTTGTAAGTTTTTGTGATGCTCATTGAATCTTTGTGTAATAGCAAAATAAGATTGCTAATTCACACCTTCCTTTGCTAGGAAGTCAGCTTATACAAAGTTACACAAAGATAAGTTAAATCAAATTTTTATGATGAATTGAGAGGTAAAAATATTGTGCCGAGAGTTTTCATAATACTTTTTTCAAATGTAGGGTAAATCTTTATATATTGATGTCTCGATTTTACCTAGAGATGTCTCGACAGGCTCGACATGACACCACTGTCCTTTCTCCCCTGAACTTGTTTCAGGGGAGAAATCTTTCTTTGCATAGAGGAATCTATTGGCTATTTAATAGCCGATACTTCCATAATTTCCATTGGTGTAATCGGTATCTGATAGAAACTTTAATTACGCCCAACCCATAGATAGCTGAGCGTTTAAAGTTGATAGAGGAAGCTTCATCAAAATAGCGGGTAGGGCAGGTGACTTCCCCGATCTCAAAGCCGGCATTAAATATCTGTGCCAGCATTTCGTTGTCAAAGATAAAATCGTCCGAGTTGTCGTTGTATCGTATGTTTTCTAATACTTCACGTGAAAAAGCCCGGTAACCGGTATGGTATTCCGAGAGCTTTTGGTTAAGTAGGATATTTTGAAATAAGGTGAGTGTCCTGTTGGCCAAATACTTATACCAGGGCATTCCCCCTTTCAGGGCGCCTTTGCCCAAAATACGGGAGCCTAATACCACCGGATATACACCGTTTGCTATTATGTAGGACATGCTGTGTATGAGTTGGGGGGTATATTGGTAATCAGGGTGAAGCATAATCACGATATCTCCACCAATTTCTAGGGCTTTATGATAGCATGACTTTTGGTTGCCGCCATAACCTTTATTATCTTCATGTGCGATGATATTCTTAATTCCCAGTTCTTTAGCTTTTTGTAGGGTTTCGTCTGTGGAGTGATCGTCGACCAGAATTACTTCATCTACGATGTCAAAAGGTATTTCGCGATAGGTTGTTTCAAGGGTTTGCGCCGCATTATAAGCGGGCAAGACCACTACGATTCTTTTGTTATTGATCATTTTCAGGGTTTTTCAAATAAAAAACAAATCCGTTTTTGTCATACAGGCGTTCAAAAGTAGGATATTTCTTTTCAAAAAGGGCTGCTTTATGTATTTTAGTGATCACATAGAGCCTTCGGTTTAAGTCAGAATTTAAGAGCTGTGTGTTGTCCCTGATATTTTGTTCGTAGGGTTTTTGGAAATAAAACAAATGTGCAAAACTCTTATAGCCATAGGTGATTACCCCGGCATTTTCACCTTTGATTTCCTGGAGGAATTCGATGACTGCTCTTTGGGAATAAGCCTCTATCTTAGGAACGATAAAAACCATAGTGGTATAGGTAAAAAAAACCGTGCCCAAAAGCAAACTTGCTAATGCCTTTTTTTTGTGTTTTAGATTTAAAACCGCAAATAAGACGACTCCTATAAAAATAAGTCCGATGAGCATTTCCCAGCCCGACCAATGGACTTGTGCTTCCAGGTTAGCCATGGCAAAAGGATCGGCTATTTTCTCCGAAGCGATGATGGCTTTTGCATAACGGCCCGTTATTACGATACCTATGACGATCATGGCCCAAAAAGAAGCCACAAGAATTAACATAACGCGTATGCTTTTGGAAATTTGCCTTTTTCCATTCCACCACAGATAGAGACCATAGCTACCCAGGTAAGTTATCGGAAAATATGCCATAGAAGAGTAATGGACGATCTTGGTACTGACGATGCTAAATAGGATTAAAACTACCCAAAGTAAAATACGCATCCAACGATGAAAATCAGTACTTTGTGTATTTTCTTGCTCATGAACTCTATAACCCA
>JANTFO010000103.1 GCA_024763365.1 Flavobacteriaceae bacterium | reverse complement strand
GTGGTAGGGTTGTCTGAAGTACTATGTCCTTTACTATACACTTCAAAAGGTTTAGCGTTTTCCGGCACTTTAAATCCATCTACTTCGGCAAATTCAAATGCCTTTTTCCAAGCTTCTTCTAAAAACTTATAAGCACCTGTTAAACTGGTTTTATGGTATTTTCCCGGTTCTAAATAGGCCAGTGCAATATCACCATCCACTTTTACTCGTTCTGCTACCGGAATACAAGTTGAAAACGCTACTCTTTTATTCACTTCATCATATTTATGGTATAGCACAAAAGGTGCCCCTGAACGTGGAAAATCCTTTCCTATAGCATATAATAACACTTCTGGCAACATTTTATCCATTTTAGCCGGCATTTCATCAAAAGAGCATTCTGTTGTTAAATGTAAATAAAAACCACCTCCGTAATCAGAAAGACCTTTATCTTCAATAGTGTGTTTTTCTAATTCGTTCTTAGCATAAACATCCAATTTGTCTAGGCCCGATGACAGCATATTACCAAAGAGTTTTTCAGCACCACCCATCAGGGTGAAAAATACTTTTTCCATAAAGCTGAGTTCTCCTTTCATACCCCAGGTAACTTCAGTAGCATTCTCTTGAGGTTTGAATTTCCAATAAACATCGGCACTCCCTCTTCTATCAAAATATATTTTTTGATCGATACTTTCATTTGTTTTAAGAGCAAGCGTTTCCATTCTTCCCGGGCCATCTTGATCACTTGTCCAGGAATAACCGGCACCTACACCGGAAGTCTGTTCATTGTAGGTAGGTGTAATACTCGGGTCAACCTCTTTCCAAGGACCCCATTCCTCCCAAGTTTTAAATTCGTTAACTATATCAAAAACAACCGAAGGAGGTGCAGACACTACTTTAGTACGTTTTACATCATAGTGGCTGGGGCGAGTAGCCACATAGATTGCAAATACAATTATTAATATTGCTACTAAGCCTAAAATTCTTAAAAAAGTTTTCATAAATAATATCTAATAGTTAGTGAGGTAAAGATACAAAATATTCATTTTAAAGGCTCTATATTGATAGGCTTTAAAACCGTTTCAAAAAAGTATATTTGTTACATCATTAAATATTTCACATATGAATGCCATCATCATTGGAGCTTCCTCAGGCATTGGTAAAGCATTGGCTTTATTATTGGCTATAAATGAATATGAAAAAATTGTCATAACAGGGAGGAGAAAACATCTTTTAGATGAAATACAAAAAACCAATCCCGATAAATTTATTGTCAAAGTCCATGATGTAACGGATATTGAATCTACAGACAGACTTTTTCAAGAAATTATTTATGAATTAAATAGTCTTGATTTAGTGATTTTCAGTTCTGGTATAGCAAGTATAAATTACACCTTAGAATGGGAAGTCGAAAATCAATCTATACAAACAAATATTATAGGGGCGACAAAGGTATATTCCTTGGCTTATAACTTTTTTCATACGCAAGGTTTTGGTCATTTGGTTGGCATTTCTTCTATTGCTGCCATTCGTGGCAATAGACATGCGGCTTCGTATTATGCTTCAAAAGCCTACCAAAAAAACTATTTAGAATCTTTATGGCTTAAAGGTAAAAGAAGTAAAGCGGATATACATGTTACAGATATTATTCCCGGCTTTGTAGATACTGTTATGGCACAGGGTAATACATTCTGGGTAGCGAGTGTAGATAGAGCCGCTAAACAAATATATAAAGCCATTCAAAAGAAAAAAAAGCGAGCCTACATCACAAAAAGATGGCGCTTGGTGGCAATTTTTTTAAGAATTTTACCTTCGCGTTTACTTTTAAAAATATAATCATAAACTACTCAAAGTAAAATAAAAAAATAATAATTTATATTATATGCATCTACACTTATGGAAAAACAAATAGAAGCAGTTAAAAATTTTCACAAAACCTATAATTTAACCATTCGACATGTACCGGATGTTTCATTTCCAACCAAAGAATCCATATTACGATATGAACTTTTTAAAGAGGAAAATGAAGAATATTTGGATGCTGTTAAAAATAAAGATCTTATTGGTGTGGCGGACGCTTTAGGTGATATGTTATATATATTATTTGGGACGATTTTAGATCACGGTTTACAAGACAAGATTGAAGATATCTTTGATGAAATTCATCGAAGTAATATGAGTAAACTAGATAAAAATGGACAGCCTATTTACAGAGAAGATGGCAAAGTTTTAAAAGGACCAAACTATTCTCCTCCCAATCTAGAAAGCATTTTAGAAAATAACGAAAAAAAGTGAGCTAAAAAACTCACTTTTTTCCTAATTAACTAATTTCTAAACTTATACAAACTTTTCCACGTCAACTTTGTACCTCCATCCAAAGGGATCTTCTACACGATTGTACTGTATATCGGTCAATCTTTTTTTGAAATGAGCAGAATACGTATGCTCAGGTTGATCAATAGGATAATCAACACCATTGTAAGAAAAACTCTTTACAGGGCTAACTACCACAGCAGTACCGGCACCGAAAATTTCTTTAAGACTTCCATCATTAGCTGCATTGACTAATTCGGTTACTGTCAGTTTTCTCACTTGGACATCAACTCCTTCTGATTGGGCAATATCTATAATGCTTTTACGAGTCACCCCATCAAGAATTCTATCGCTTATTGGTGCAGTAATTAGGGCATCATTAATACGGAAAAATACGTTCATAGTACCCGCTTCTTCCAAAAATTGATGGGTATTGGCATCGGTCCAGATTACCTGTTGATA
The DNA here is from genome assembly GCA_024763365.1 of Flavobacteriaceae bacterium. Lineage (GTDB taxonomy): Bacteria > Bacteroidota > Bacteroidia > Flavobacteriales > Flavobacteriaceae > DQTL01. Next base: position 2,529 of record JANTFO010000103.1, on the reverse strand, counting down.
ACCTTGTTCTTTGGCGAGGTTAGTAGGATAAAACTGTCCGGCATAATTTCCTGCTGCTTTTGCTGCTCCCACTCCTCCATCTGCAGAACGGCTATAATGTTCTGCGATTACAACACTTACATCACCTCTAAAATAACTTCTAACCGGCGATAAAATAATCATAAATTTATATTGGTTAGAAGGGGATGCTAAAATTTCATTTTGAGTAGCAATGATAAATGGTCTGATGTATACTACATTACCTTCGCCCTTTTTGATCCACTCGCTATCCATAGATAACAACCTGTTTAATGCCTCAAAAAACCATTCTTTAGGAAATTCAGGCATCGCTAATCGCTTAGCTGATTTATTAATTCTCACCTGATTTTGGTCAGGCCGGAACATCCATACCTGTCCATCATCATCCTTGTAAGCTTTCATCCCTTCAAAAACTGCTTGGCCATAGTGGAAAACTTTTAATGCCGGATGTACCATTATAGGTTGGTATGGTCGAATAATAGGCGTTTGCCATTCACCGTTAACATAGTCACATTCAAACATGTGATCTGTAAAAACAGTACCAAAAGAAAGATTGTCAAAATCCACGTCACCAATACGCGATGTGGGCGCTTTTTCTATAACAAAATTAGTGGAAATATCTGTGCTCATTGTTAACTTTTTTAATCAAGCAAAGTTACAAAAAAAATGTGAATTTCGCAACGAAAACGTTTGAGAAAATTGCAATACTTTCGATAAATGTTGTATTTTTGAGAATATTTTTTAATAATATAATTTTTTTTGTTAATATTTTGAAAGATAGACAAATAATAATAACCTCTGATGGTTCCAAAAGTATCTACATTCCCAAGTGGGAAGAGACCTATCATTCTCGTCATGGCGCTATAACCGAAGCCTACCATGTATTTATCGAAATGGGGCTTAAAAAATGTATTCAAAAAGAACTGAAAATTGCCGAAATAGGATTAGGAACCGGGCTAAATTGCTTGATTACTTTTCTAGAAAATAAGCAACTAAATAAAAAAATATCCTACACGGCCTATGAGGCTTTTCCAATTACAGAAGTGGAAGCTAACAAACTCAATTATATGGAAGTATTACAGGCTGAAAAATATCAATCTATCTATGAACGAATTCATCAATCGGATTGGGGTAAGCCGGTCTCATTAGATGAAAATTTCTCCCTCTTAAAGAAGAAAGAAAAATTCCAAGATATAAATGACCAATCTTGCTTTCACCTCATTTATTTTGATGCTTTTGCACCTCGTGTTCAACCTGAACTTTGGACATTGGAGATCATGCAAAAAATGTATAAAGCACTAGTCCCTAATGGTATTTTTGTCACCTATTCTGCTAAAGGAAGTGTGAGGAGAAATTTGCAAGAAGCCGGTTTTGAAGTCAAAAAACTACCCGGTCCTCCCGGAAAACGTGAAATGCTTTTTGCACGTAAAAAATGAATATTGTAGGCTGCGTACGTATTTTTTAATAATTTTGACCTTTAGCTATTGACTTATGGAATTTATTTACGGACTCATATTAGGCAGCATTGTGGTAGGCTTAGTATTTTACTTCTACCGATCTTATTTTGTTAAAAACAAAACACAAGAACAATCGGTTGTTTTGTTGGAAAAGATCAGACACGTTTCCAAACTGATTACCGTAGAAAGTGATTTTTCGGAGATCATGCATTACAGCGATGCCAAAAAGATGTTGCTCAACCTATTGTCCAGCCACAAAAAAGCCATTATTCTGGCCAACTCAAAAGTAATGGTGGGTTTTGATATGAAACAAATGCGTATAGAGCCCAACACTAAAAATAAAACGCTAAAAATCACACATTTCCCTGAACCACAAGTGCTCAGCATACAAACCGATGTGGAGTACTATGATGTAAGCAATGGTTTATTTAACAAATTTGCCGCCGGTGACTTAACGCAACTCAACAAAAAAGTCAAAGAGAATATAGAAGAGAAAATCCCTGCCAGCGGTGTGTTAAACAATGCCCGTGACAAAGCTATGGATACCGTTCGAATGATCGAACAAATCGTCGAAACTTTTGGATGGAGACTGGAATATAATGCTTTGAACCTTCCTCAAAACCAATCACCTTAAAAGATTACTGATGGCCAAGAAGTTTAAACTTTCACGATTTAATAGAAGAAAAAAGACGAATTATAAGCGTATGATCATCCTTTTAATATTGCTCATAATATTTCTTTTTACATACAAGAATATTGAAAGATTAGTTAATTCACTACTTTTTAATTAATAAAAAAGGCAAGCGCATTATACACTTGCCTTCTATAAAAATAAATAAAACCGACTTTATTCTACCACCATTTTTGCAGTATCTATTACTATACCATTCTGTAAAATATTGACGATATACACACCCGACTGCCAATTTTCCGTGTCAATCTGCATCTGTCTTTGGGTGAGGTTTTGGTGTCTCAATACTTTAGCTTGTGTATCTAATATCTGAATTTCTAAATTTTCTAAGCTATCTGCGTTAAACTGTACAAAGAAGTAATC
>JANTFO010000102.1 GCA_024763365.1 Flavobacteriaceae bacterium | reverse complement strand
AGAATGCTCATATTAGCCTCTGAAGATATAGGTAATGCTAACCCAAATGCCTTGGTTTTAGCTCAAAATACTTTTCAGGCTGTCAATGTAATTGGCTATCCTGAAGCGAGGATTATTTTAAGCCAATGTGCAATCTATCTGGCAAATTCTCCAAAAAGCAATGCCTCTTACATAGCTATTGATGAAGCAATTAAGCTGGTACGACAAACAGGAGATCTTTCTGTTCCACTACATCTGAGAAACGCCCCTACCAAGTTGATGAAAGATTTGGATTATGGTAAAAACTATCAATATGCCCACCAATATGATGAGAATTTTATTGACCAAGAATATTTACCTGACGAAATAAGTAATACTAAACTTTATGAACCTGGGAATAATGCTAAAGAAAATGAATTTAGAAAAAAACTTCAAATTAGGTGGAAAGGGAAATATAAATATTAGTAAAACCTTTCGTCAAGTTTAATGTTGATACCAAACTCTGCACCTACATAATTTGTTTTTGCAAGATTTATCAAGCCTAACACGTTAGGAAAGCCTAAGTATAAATTAACCTTCCCTATATTAGCTACTGTAGAAAACCCTATGCTACTTTTATTAAAATCATGGTAGGAATAGTTTACTCTGGCCATAACAATATCACGGAAATTATACTCGTAAAAAGCACCGGCATCATATAGTATCTTATCAATTCTCTTTTCTCCATGCATTAAAATTCCTACTCTATTTTGATAGGATGCAGTTCTTCGCCACCGATATTTACACGCTCCACTTCGTAATTTATTAAATGTATATTGAATCAAAGCACTAGCTTGTACCGGTCTTAATGTAGTATAGTTATTATAGTTTATCTGTAGTGGAATATTCTCGTTAAATTCCTCCTTTAACTTATTTATATACTCTAAATAATTATCATATTCTTCGTAGTCTAAAGCAAAAGATTGAGTTTGATAAGAACCCTGATAAGAATAGTTCTGTGTTTTACTTGTGTGAAAAACCACACCAAGGTCATTGATACTTGCGGCTACATCTAAATGCCGAGATAATTGATATACAACCCCCAAGTCAAGGCCTACTCCTTTGTTACCTGTAAAAAAACTTTTTCCAAACCAATACGTAGCAATTCTAAAAGGATTATCATTCCCTCCGAAAGCTACTTCTTCAAACCCGGAAACATATTTATTGTTCTCATCAAATTCTACACGTGTACCGGAAGTTTGCAAAGTAATATCAATATCACTTACCTGATGTGTCAAAACACCATCCTCTGTTTCAAAGGTTTGAATTGTACCGGAAGTATTTTTACTTCTAACATCTAAAGCAACGTTATAAATTTTAAATCTACCCCCTACACTAAGTCTATCGGATAAAAGGTACTGTGCGCCTACATGATATGTAGCTAAAAAATTAGTTTGTAATGCAAAATTTTTCAGGCTATAAGTATTATCTGAAGCTAAAATACCTTCTAAGGGTAACTGTAGTAGCTCATTCGGTAAAGTTGTATGAATATCCGATTCTAAATAGACCCCATAAGAAAGATAAATATCATTTCTTAATTTTTGTCCAATATTAATAATATCGATTTTATGGTTAAAGTCTACATATTCTTTGTTTCCCATACTATAAATTACCTCTTCTAACTTATCATGAAAAGGTATATCATTATTTGCCAATAGATCGAAGGCTGTAAAACCCGTATTAACTACTTGTGTCCGCATACCTCCTATAAAAGGTACGGTAAGATGATATTGCGTATCCATATCATACGCAGGGTTTGTTAAAATGGCCTGCGGAGTTTTACCAAAAATATAATTATTAATGGGGTTTTGAGCATTTAGAGATGTCGAAACAAGTACTATAAAAACACTTAATAAATACTTCATTACTATTCCAGGGGTAAGATATAATCGAATGATAACTTTGATTGGACAGCCACAGAATCTGCCTCATCTAAACCTATAGGGAAACCATTATAAGAAACAGTTGCATTTATAATTCTAGCTTTCTTAAAATCTTCAAAATAATCTCCTTCTATGGGTATAGACTGGATTTCGTTTATAGTGTTAGGTTTGATTTCATGATATAATCTTAAAGGTAAAAGAATACTATCATAATCTCTAAACTGATAAGTAATAGAAATTTGTTCATCAAACGAATTGCTTAAATTAGAAATAAAATCAATTCGCTCGGTTTCACTCTCGTAAAAAAAACCTCTAAAATCAATTAAATAAGGTACAGAAACATTAGTCCCTAAATTTCCACTAAAAGCATCCCCTTTTACATTAAGATCAATCAATGCCAATTCCATGGGTATAATCAAATTCTGTTCTTTTAATTGCTCAGTATCAATATCTTTTACACAAGAAAATTGAAGTAAGATGGCTAAAATTATTATATGCCGTAAATACTTTATAAGCAAAAAGTTTGTCAATAAAGAAATTCTCATTGTTTATATTTTGGGGTTAGGGTAAATATATAATTTGAGAACGTCAAAGATAGTTTTTTATTTCATTTAAATGATGAATTTCAATATCAAACGGAACATCAGATATTTCTTTCAGCGGATTGAAATAAATGGCATACATACCGGTATTTAAAGCGCCTAATACATCAGCTTCCAAATTATCTCCTATCATCATGCTTTCTTCTGGTTGAGCATTCGCTTTTTTCATGGCATAAAGGAATACTTTTGGGTTTGGTTTTTGCACACCGACCATTTCAGAAGTGACAATACTCTCAAAGTAATGTGAAATTCCGGATGCTTTTAGTTTCTTGTTCTGCACCTCATTGAATCCATTGGTGATGATATGTAATTTGTAGTGCTTATACAGATAATCTAAGACGTTCTTAGCACCTTCAAAAAGGGCTGTAAAGTGAGGTAAATACGCTAAATATACTTCAGAAAGATTATGGATCTTATCATCACTAATCTTATAATTAAACCGGTCGAAAACATCTCTTAAACGCCTATATTTGAGTTCCTTTTTACTCACACCTCCTTCTCTATATAGTTTCCAGTAAGCAAAATTTATCGGTGTATAAATGGCTAGAAAATCACTCAGAGCTATCTCTATATCAAAATCTTGAAAGCACCTTTCATAGGCTTTAGCCGAATTGACTTCAAAATCCCAAAGCGTATGGTCGAGGTCAAAGAATATATGTTTGATTTGATCTTTCATTCTATAAAACTACATTTTCTTGTTGATCAAAATAAAAAGACTTAATTTGATATCTTGATATATTTTACTATTAAAAAATTCACCATATAAAACTATGAGCGCAAAACCAGCAATAATTTGCACAATCAATTCCATGACAGGGTGTAAATGTAAGTAGCTACCTATAAAAAAGACTATAAAACTCATCAAAAATGCCACTATAAATGATCCTAAAAAATCAAACAATTGCTCATTCACAGTATAATTGATAAATTTTGATGTCCAATAAACATTTATAGCATATGATAGTATGGCCATTGTTATCATACCAACGATCATAAATTTCACACTTATAAATGCTGTATAAATCAGGACCGGAATAGCAATTGCTTTTTTGATCAATACCAATCTTAGATAATAATCACTCCTGCCGAATATTTTAAACAAATCATAAGTTAAGGCTTCTATTGGCAAGAAAAGTCCCACAAAAACCATTAATTGTAAGTATATAATTGTTGGCTCCCATTGCGCTCCTAAAAGACCGACGATAAAATTTTCTGAGACTGCTCCAAGTCCAAGTAATAGGATAAATGTGATAAACATAGCATTTTTAATAAACCTTTTATACGTCTTAGTCAAAGCTTCCTTTCCTTCTATCTTAGCCAACATAGGGTAAGAAACTTTTACAAGCCACCCTGATATATTATTGGATAATAACTCCTGTGTGCGGTCGGCTCGATTAAAAAAACCTAATTTTACAGGAGCGTAAATTTTTCCTATTAACAAGTAAAATCCTTTCGAGTAAATGATCTCAATAAAACTTCCTAAAAATAGTTTTTTACTAAAAGCATATAATTCTTTAAAAGTTGTCCAATGAAATTGAAAACCGGGCTTCCATTTTATGATTAACCAAACTAATATACTAATGACAAAAACCCTACTTAAATGTAACCCCACTAATGACCAAACGCCATAACCTTTTACTGCCAATACAATAGCCAAAACACCCGATAACAAGGAGGCTACAAATGCTATTTTAGCCTGTAATTTAAAATCCATCTCATGTTGCAACCTAACCATAAAAATATTACTAAACGCCTCTATAATTAGCATCATCGACAAAGCGATCAATACAGGTTTTAGAATAGGGTATCCATAGAAACTACTGATTGAACCAGATAGGATTAAAAACAAGATAAAAAGCAGGAAACTAATTGATATATTAAAGACAAAAACGCTGTTATACTCCTTTGAAGTAATATTCTTTTTCCTTAAAAGCGCTGAGTTTAAACCACTTAAAATAACCAATTGGCCTAATGATATAAAAACAGCCAACATCCCCATCAAACCAAACTCTTTAGGAGATAGTAACCTGGCTAAGATGATACCTACTACAAATTGAAAAAAGTAGTTAAAAAACCGCTCAATAAAATTCCAGGCGAGTCCGTAAATGGTTTTATGTTTTAAGTCTTTCAAAATTTATTCTTTGATTTCTAAAGATAAACTCTTCACTAATTCAAGTATTGTCAAAACAATGGCTTTTTCCATAAATTTTCCATTTTGCATGATTTCCTCAAAATCATTGAATAATTCTTCATTGGCAAGTACTTTATGTTTATTTTGAGCATAATAATCTTGATAAAAAGCATTAATTGACGGATTGGTTTTTAACCAAAAGTCAATGGGATTCATAGAGAGTTTGTCGGTTCTACCCAGCATTTGATAAGATTCCTTTTTTAGCTTATTGATATATCTTGACAAACGAGTTTTCCATTTGGCATTGGGTTTAAAGCCTGTCTTTTCCCATTTATAATTGGCTACCTCCGGATGGTTTACATTGATCCAATCAATATAAATACCTTGCTTGATTTTCAAATATGGATCAATACTTAAAGCTATACTAATAACATCCACGTCAAAAAAAGGTGAGACCAAGTAAGTTTGATGTTGTTCTACCATATAAGAACCAAAATTGGTAATATTAAAAATCCGTTGATATATTTTAAATACTTCTTCATTCTTGTAATTATCAAAGAGTATTGTGTCTATTTCAGCTTTACCTATATATTTTTCTGATATACTTTTGGAAAAATAATTTTGCGACTTATCCTTTGATACAAAACCACCCAAAATTCCATCACCAAT
>JANTFO010000101.1 GCA_024763365.1 Flavobacteriaceae bacterium | reverse complement strand
CACTTCATTATCAGTTAGTTCTATATAAGACACATGAGGCATCTGCCCTATTCTATTTTCTAATTCTGTTGATAAATATCTGCCGGCAATTACCAATTTATAATCCAAGTCTTTAAAGACCTGTAATAAAAAAAGAATGGCATTGGTATTTTCGGACACTTGTAAATTTCCATGGAAAAGTGCAAAATCTTTACTTGAATTGGCTTTTATAACTTCCTTGTTTTCATGAAAAGCGGATATATATATAGTTTTTTGGGGATACATATTTTGATAATATGTCGTATCTTCCTTTGAAATGGTAAAAATACTAGTTGCCTTGGCTAAAATTTTATCATACCTGGCTAATCTTTTCGCTTCTATCCGATAATATAACTTCTTCCATAAACACTTTTCGGCTTTTGCCAAGCCGGCGTAATAATCTTGCTCCACATTGTGCATTCTAACGGCAATATGCCGATTTAAAAATCTTGTACGCCGCAAGCAGTACGTAGTATGTAATCCCTCAAAAAGCACCGGATAATTGTCTTGTAAAAGTCTATCTATTAACTTATTAGACCTTCTGGACTTCACGATCATTGGCAAGCCGGAACAAAAAGAAATCCATAAGTTTTTTCTTGGGTAATAATGAATTTCCTCACAATATATGGAGAGTTCTTTGGGCGTATTCTCCTCTTTGCCATAAACGTGCAAATGGATACGGACACCGACCTCAGCCAAAGCTTTGATCTTATAGTATACATCAATCACCCCACCATAAACCGGTGGATAAGGATGGTCAAAACTAATGATATGTAAATGTTTTGATTTCACAGAATTGTCCACAAAAATAAGGAAAGTGAAGCTATTTATGCTTTGTAAATTCAATAAATCTTAATTATCCTTAATACCTTCATGTTTGAAGTGTTTTTCATTACAATTTCCTACATTTGTTTTATGAACATAGCAAACATACCACAAATAAAAAATACCGATTCCGGCAATTTTTTTCTCATCGCCGGGCCTTGTGCCATAGAAGGGGAAAAAATGGCTTTTGAAATTGCCGAAAAACTGATTAAAATAACAGATAAGCTTAAAATACCTTTTATTTTTAAAGGGAGTTTTAAAAAAGCCAACCGCTCACGTTTAGATAGTTTTACCGGCATCGGTGATGAAAAAGCCCTTCAAATTTTAGGTAAGATACGACAGGAACTCAAAGTTCCGGTTACCACGGATATTCATAAAGAAAGTGATGCCCCTCTTGCCGCTGAGTATGTTGATATCTTACAAATTCCCGCTTTTCTGGCACGCCAAACAGCCCTTCTCGTAGCAGCTGCCAAAACCGGTAAGTATGTCAACATTAAAAAAGGACAGTTTATGAGTGCATCGGCCATGCAATATGCGGTTCAAAAAGTAAAAGATAGTGGTAATTCACAGGTTTTATTGACTGAAAGAGGCACTACATTTGGTTATCAGGATCTGATTGTCGATTACCGTAACATTCCGGAAATGCAGCAATATGCTCCCGTTGTTTTGGATATCACCCATTCCTTACAACAACCCAACCAAAATAGTGGCGTGACCGGCGGGAAACCGGAACTGATAGAAACCATAGCTAAAGCAGGCATCGCCGTTGGGGTAGATGGTATATTCTTAGAAACCCATCCTCGACCCGGGGAAGCCAAATCTGATGGCGCTAATATGCTTCAATTAGGGCTAGTTGAAAGTTTACTCGAAAAATTGGTAAAAATCAGAACAAGCATAAATAGCTTTTAAAATGAAAAAAGTAATCCTTCTTGTAATCGTTATGGTATCAATTTCTTGTGCCGAAAAACCTTATCAAAAAGCCGAGCATCAAGTGGCTCATGGGCAGCTATTCGTTGTAGAAAATTTCCCTTCAAACTACATCACTCCCAGAAACGTATTTATTTGGTTACCTGATGATTATAATGAAAAAACTAACTATAATGTACTTTATATGCACGACGGACAAATGCTCTTCGACGCCACCAAGACCTGGAATAAACAAGAATGGGGGGTTGATGAAGTGATGACCGGCTTACTAAAAGAACAAAAAATCAAACCTACCATTGTGGTAGGTATTTGGAATACTGATAACCGGCATGCAGAATACTTTCCACAAAAAGCTTTTGAGATGCTTCCCAAAGAGGAGCAGGATCGTATATATCAAATACAAAGAGATGAGGAAACCAAACTTTTTAATGCTGCAGTAGTATCAGACAATTACCTATCATACATTGTCCAGGAAATTAAGCCATTCATTGACAAATATTTTTCCACCAACCCGGATAAGGAGGCGACTTTTATGGCCGGTTCCAGCATGGGCGGATTGATATCCTGGTATGCGCTTTGTGAATACCCCCATATTTTTGGCGGAGCTGCCTGTATGTCAACACATTGGCCAGGCATCATGCCCGGTAAAAACAACCCGGTTCCTGAGGTCTTTTACAAGTATTTGCGTGAAAATTTACCGGAACCCAGCGCACATAAAATTTACTTTGACTACGGCACCGAAACGCTGGATGCTTACTATGAACCCTATCAAAAAGTGGTTGACAGTATCATGCAACAAAAGGGTTTTACTGCTAAACAATGGCAAACTTTAAAATTCCAAGGGCATAAACACGATGAAATATCTTGGCATAAACGATTGGATAAGCCTTTGGCGTTTTTGTTGGGGATACATTAGCATTCAATCTCTCTAAATTTTTAAAGGCTTGTTTATTACTATTTTATGTAAATTTGGGGGGTTAATCTATAATAAATATATACGCCATTGTGTATATACAAATGTTATGCGGCAGCTAAAAAGACGACAACAAAATTGAGAAACTTAATAAACATATTAATTGGACTTCTTGCTTGTTTGACTGTAAACGGACAAACGATAAAAGAACGACTTATTCTAACTGATACAAAAGATTCACTTTATCTCAACTCGGACAAAATTTCTTTTGACAAACAAGGGAACTATTGCTTTGTAATTGATAAAGACGACCAAGATTATTTTGTAACAAACAAAGACACGATTGGTGGATTTAAGTTTATTGGCTCAACGTATGGCAATGGTGGAGAAATCAACTATACCAATTCGTATTCTGACCCTAAAGAGAAACCGTACTATTACAAAAATGCAAAAGGAACCAAGGTCTTTGGAACAGCAATCGGTAAAATTGAAGATTACCAAACTAGCAACACTAATGAAAACATTGCACTAGTTACAACATTGAATGACTCCGTTTATTACTATATCAATGGAAATCTGCTTTTAAAGAAATATAAAGACCCTAAAAAATATTATGGAGTTGAAGATGATTGGGTTTCTTTCAGTGAGAATGGAAATATAATTTACTCTCTAAAACCAGACAGCATTAACTATCTCTATGTTAATGGGAAGATAATTGATAGTTCAAAATTCAGCTATACGCAATTAGCAATAAACAACAACGGCACATACATTTTCGCGAAAGGGAAAAGACCTGAAAAGCCGATTGGAAAGTATAACTATTTGTTTTTCGTCCACTCTATGGATACTATTCTTGGTTATGTAAGGACAGTTTGGGATTATGAATTGAAAGAAAATGGAGCTTACTATTACAGTGGTGACGACAACGGGCCTTATTACATTGCTATCAATGACAAGCTTTATAAGGATATTAAGCCCGTTTCAAACATTACTCTCATTGACAAAAAAACGTATCTGTATTCATTCGGTGTAAATGGTAAGAACAAAATAAATGTAAGTGGCAAAATTTACTCTCACGATTTTGATGAAATATTTTATCCGAGCCTTGATACAGAAGGGAACTTTGCATTTTATGGAATGAAGGATTACTATCTGTACAAGTTCGTAAATGGGAAAGAAAACAAACAGCCAATATCAAAATATGGAGTAAGAGCAACACCACTTTACATAAGCCCAAAAGGAGAATCAATTCATTATTTCAAAACTGACGATTCAATTTATTTGTATCAAGACGAGAAGTTAATTTTCAAATCAATACCGAAGAACTCAAACTTTATAATTGAACCACATAAAGAAATTTTGCCTTACAATTTTGTTCGTGGTAAAGCAGAGAATGGTAATTCCCTATTCTATCTTGAATATGACAAGCAGGGTTATTTTGTGTTTAATGGGAAATTCTCAAAGCCATTACTTCCAGTTAAAGAAAGAAATTATTCAAAGGACAAAGAACAAGGGACTATTGTTTTCGGTGAATTTAGCGATAATGGATTTTTTGCAATACAGAAAGTTGGAAAGAAAAAGTTTCTGATTATTATAAACAATCAGATTTATAACGAGCTTGATGATGTTGATTACATTGTTTCTGACAGTTACTTTTTTGACGGTAAGAGTTTAACTTTTTATGGTGTTAAGAATCGTTCTTTTTATCAATTCAATATCAACCTATGAAAGTCCTATTCTCCATATCAATAATCTTCCTTTCCTTTTTATCATATGGACAAAAAATGCCTTCGGATTATTTTGACGAAGCAAGTAATTACTTTGAAGAAGATAAATTTGAAGATGCCCTTAAAGGTTATAAATACATTGTAGATAATCATTCAAAGAATGAACTTTATCCAAGAGCATTTTACAACGTTGGTTATATCTATTTCATTCAAGAGAAGTATGATGAAGCCATACCAATTCTTAAAGAGATTCTCGAAAGCAATTTCAACGAGAAAGAAAATTTAGGTGGTGGCATAATGGCTGACCCTTATACCAATTATCGCCACAGAGCTAGCGAAATATTGAGTGAGATATACTGTGATAAGAAGAAATATGATACAGCCTTGTATTATTTCGCTTTGTCTGACACAGCTTATCCTTACTTACATTTTTGTGGTAATGAATACGCTTCAAATGATGTACATACAGCATTACGGTATGCCGACATTTATCAGAAATTGAAACAGCCTGAGAACGCGATAGAAAAGCTCCTTCCTACAGTATTTATAACTCTTGCGGACAACTCAAAAGTACTTGAAGAACTTGAGAAGTTACTTGCTGACAAAAAAGGACTCAAACTAGAACTTGATAATTCACTAAGTAAAATATATTCTAAGAAAATTGACAGAGAAGATTATTCTTACACTAGATACTATTTTAATTTTCTCAATACTGAAATAGCAGTTCCTAATAGTTATGAAGACGAAAAGGACAAGTTTGATAAGGATAAATCGATAAAGGAAATTAAGCAGACTGACTTTTACAAAATGATAGAAAATCTATGAAAACAAAAAAAGCCGACCGCATAACAAAGGCTATACGTAATGCGGGGGTAAGTGCTGAAATGAAAGCAATTACATTAAATAAACTAACTGCTAAACTGAAAGTGAAGTGCCTTGAAATCCCGCACTACGCATAGCCAAA
>JANTFO010000100.1 GCA_024763365.1 Flavobacteriaceae bacterium | reverse complement strand
TGTCATTTCGAGCGGAGTCGAGAAATCTAATCTATTGAATATTAAAGAATTAGATTTCTCCATTGCACCTGCCTGCCGGCAGGCAGGGTCGAAATGATAGAAAACATTGCTTATGAGACGGCTTCTTTATTACTTAAATACATATTTATCTATTAATTTATTTTTTTGGTTAATCCGGCGCGTTTAAGTAAGGCTTCCATTTTTGGCGCTCTTCCTCTAAACTTTTTATACAGTTTCATAGGTTTTTCTGAACCGCCTTTTTCTAAAATATTTTCTTTAAAGCTTTGAGCAGTTTTTTTATCAAAAATTCCTTTTTCTAAGAATAATTCAAAGGCATCTGCATCCAAGACTTCAGCCCATTTGTAGCTGTAATATCCGGATGAATAGCCCCCGGAAAAAATATGTGAAAAGGCAGTACTCATACAAGTGTTTGGTACCTGTGGATATAATAGAGTATGTTTCATTGCTTCTTGTTCAAATAGGTCAACTTTCTCAATCCTTGAAAAATCTTTTTGATGATGCCAGGCCATATCCAGATAACCAAAACTCAACTGTCTGATGGTCGCCAAACCTTCCATAAAATTGGCTGCTTCTTTGATCTTTCTTATATAGGAAATAGGAATTGCCGTGTCATTTTCATAATGCTTAGCAAAAAGATTCAGTGTTTCTCTCTCGTAAGCCCAATTTTCCATTATCTGGCTGGGTAACTCTACAAAATCCCAATATACATTAGTCCCTGATAAACTAGGATAAACAGTATCTGCCAACATACCATGTAAGGAATGCCCGAACTCGTGAAAAAGTGTGGTAACTTCTCTAAAAGTCAGTAAGGAAGGTTTGGTGTCCGTAGGTCTGTTAAAATTACAAACTATAGAAATATGAGGCCTGCTGTCTTTAGCATCCTTTTTCCATTGATTTTTATAGGAAGTCATCCAGGCACCTGCACGTTTTCCTGTCCTAGGATAAAAGTCCAGGTACAAATAGGAGATAAATCGATTATTATTATCAGAAACTTTATATACTTCTACTTCCTCGTGATAGACATCTATATCGGAAGTTTTGATAAAATTTAGGTCAAATAACTTTTGAGCTACTTCAAAAACCCCTTCTACCACTTTATCTAACTGAAAATAAGGCTTTGTCAACTTATCATCTATGTCAAATTCTTGTTTTTTTAATTTTTCAGTAAAATAGGCTGCATCCCAAATCTGTAAATCAGCTATTCCATTTTGAGCAGCAAAATCTTGTAATTTTTTAAATTCTTTTTTGGCAGCCGGTAAGGCTTTTTCATAGAGTTGGTCGAGAAATTCCATCACTTTTTGGGGCTTTTCGGCCATACGTTCTTCCAAGACATATTCGGCATGCGTTTGATAACCCAGGAGTTTAGCCCTTTCTAAACGTAAGAGGGCTATTTTTTTTACGAGTTCCTCATTGTTATTTTCATTGTGTTGAAAACCCCGTTGTTTATAAGCTATCGCCATTTTTTTACGTAGCTCACGATCATCTGCATAGGTAACTATCGCGTGATAACTAGGGAAATCTAACGTAAAGGTCCAGCCTTCTTTATGTTTTTCCTGAGACAATTTTAAGGCAGATTCTAAGGCTGCCTCAGGCAGGCCTTTCAATTTTTTTTCATCTGTGATTTGTAATGAAAAAGCCTGGGTATCTGCCAATACATTTTTACTGAAAAGCAATTTCAGTTCACTGAGTTCTTTATCGATTTTACGCAATTTTTGTTGTGCATCTTTGGCTAATAAAGCACCATTTCTTTTAAAAGATTTGAATTTTTTATCCAACAAAGTTTTTTCTTCGGGTGAAAGTGCCAAGGTGTTACGATGTTCATATACTTTCTTGATTCGATCAAACAGCTTTTCGTTAAGTATGATGTCATTTGCGTGTTCGGCGAGAAGGGGAGCTGCAACTTGTGTGGCTTCCTGAATGGCAGGATTCGTTTCAGCTGAATTCAGGTTATAAAGAATAGCGGTAATCCTATCCAATCTTTGCCCGGAAAATTCTAGGGCTTCAATCGTATTTTCAAAAGTTGGGGTATCATGATTGTTTGTAATGGTATTTATTTCATTTGCTGCTTCTACAATAGCTGTTTTGATAGCCGGTAAAAAATGCTCGGGTTTGATTTTAGAAAATGGAGCGGTATCGAAGTTTGCTAATAATGGATTGGTCATATTATTTTTTCTAACTGTTGGATGTAAGTGATTGGGGAGTAGTTTTAATGAGTTTAAATGTTAAAGAGTTAAAGAGTTGTAGTTGTAGCATAGATGAGTTAATGAGTTGATTGAGTTACTATATTAGAATGCTAACCTGTTTCCGTCTAATAACTGCCGACTGTAGACTGAAAACTGCCTACTTACAGATCTTTAGCATCATTATGCACTTTTTGTTCGAGAGATTTTTTATAATCTATCATTCTTTGTAGTACTTGTGAATTCTGGCTTCCTAAAATCTGAGCCGCTAATATGCCGGCATTTTTAGCTGCATTCAGCGCTACTGTAGCTACGGGAACGCCATTGGGCATCTGTAAAATAGATAAGACCGAATCCCAACCGTCAATAGAATTTCGTGACTTGACCGGTACACCGATTACCGGCAGTGGACTCAAGCTGGCGATCATTCCAGGAAGGTGTGCAGCGCCTCCGGCACCGGCAATGATCACATTGATGCCATTTTGATGGGCATTTTTGGCAAAGTCAAACATCTTTTCCGGGGTACGATGTGCAGAAACGATAGCTACTGTAACCGGAATATCAAATTCTTTTAAAATATCTATGGCTTCCTGCATGACCGGAAGATCAGAGCGGCTGCCCATGACGATGGCTACTTTCATTTTTTTTAATTTTTAATCACAAGATAATTGTTCCGTACCGATGACACGAATTGTATTTTTCACTTTTTTGGCTTTTTCTTTGGCTTTTTCCAAAGATGGGTCAACAATTGTGACATGTCCCATTTTACGAAAAGCACGGGTCATTTTTTTTCCGTAAATATGTGGTGTGACCCCGTCCCAGGAAAGGATCTCCTCCATGTTAAGGTAACGTACTTCCCCGGTATAAAACGCTTCTCCAACCAGATTTACCATCACGGCAGGAGCCTTTAGTTTTGTACAAGCTAAGGGGAAGTCCAGGATGGCCCTCAGATGTTGTTCAAATTGGCTACTATATGCCGCCTCAATACTAAAATGTCCACTATTGTGAGGGCGTGGAGCTACCTCGTTGACATATAAATCTCCGCTTTTATCTAAAATAAATTCGATGGCTAATAGTCCTACATGGCCAAATGTTTTGGATATTTCTGTGGCTAAATCCTGTACTTTTTTGTCTAATTCTTTATCGATTGATGCTGGCACAAAAATATATTCCACCTGATTGGC
The DNA here is from genome assembly GCA_024763365.1 of Flavobacteriaceae bacterium. Taxonomy (GTDB): domain Bacteria; phylum Bacteroidota; class Bacteroidia; order Flavobacteriales; family Flavobacteriaceae; genus DQTL01. The sequence continues at coordinate 1,994 of JANTFO010000100.1, read as the reverse complement.
TTCAGGATGAAAATCCATACCTACGGTAGGAAAAGATTTGATCTCACCCGATACATTCCGGGCAATGATCACAGCCAATTCTTTGTCAATCTCCAGAAAAGACTCGATCACACAAGGCACATCTAATAAGGCCTTTAAATCCGAAGCATTTTTTAAGATTTTCACACCCATGCCGTCATAACCCAAACGGGAAGACTTCCACACAACGGGATAGTCAAAAGCCTCTTTATATAATTCGGTTTTGTTTTGAAAAGATTTGAAAGCTGCAGTAGGGATTTGGTGTTTTTTATAGAATTCTTTTTGTTTTATCTTGTCCTGAACCATATCCAATACTTGTGCTTGAGGATACACTTTAACACCTTCTTTTTCAAGGTCGTACAGAGCTTTAATATTGACGTGTTCGATTTCTACGGTCAAGACATCCACCTGTTTTCCAAAATCATAGACTGTTTGATAGTCTTTAAAATCCCCGACAGTAAAATTTTTAGTGATATCGGCACAGGGTGCTACCGGAGAAGGATCAAGCACTTTTGTTTGTATATCCCATTTTTGGGTTTCTGATAGTAGCATCTTACCCAACTGTCCACCGCCGAGTATACCTAAACTAAAATCAGATGAAAAATAGGCTTTCACAAAAAATCTCTTTGTCGCAAAAATAGGAAAAAACTAAGCATCTAATCCCTTGTAAGGAACGAATTCGCATTGAAATACTTCTTCAAAATGTTTTTGAATGACTTTTTTTACTTTTTGCTCATCCATAGGGGTTTGCAATTCCTTTTGTAGGGATGTGATGCCTTTGTTTTGAATACCGCAGGGAATAATACCGGTAAAATAATTCAAATCCGTATTGACATTTAGGGCAAATCCGTGCATGGTCACCCATCGGGAAGTATGTACACCCATGGCACATATTTTTCTCACATGAGGTGTTCCAACATCCAGCCAAACACCGGTTTCGCCTTGGCTGCGTTCACCTTTTAAGCCATATTCGGCAATCACCCGAATGATCACTTCTTCGAGATTACGCATATAGCCGTGGATGTCGGCTTTAAATTGATCCAGGTCTATAATAGGATAACCTACAATTTGTCCGGGACCATGATAAGTGACATCACCTCCACGGTTGGTGTGGATATATTCTATGTGTTTATCGGTCAACTGTTGCGAGGAGAACAGCACATTTTTTTTATCGGCGTTTTTACCCATGGTATATACATGTGGGTGGGAGACAAAAAAGAAAAAATGCGGTGGTACTATAGGATTGTCGGCATCTCTATTTTGGATCTTTAAATCTTTAAGGTATTCAAAGTGTGTGATTTGAACAGCCAAGGCTTTTTGATAAGCCTGTATCCCCAAATCTTTAAACTGTAGGTGATTCACTATTTGAATTTTACGGTAAAATCCAACACTTTTGGATCCTGGATTATTTCATCCATGGCAATAGAGTAGCTAAGTGTTTTCCCATTCTGGGATATTTTGGCACCCGCTAAGGAGGTGCTTTTGATCTTACGCGGAAAATGATAAATAAGGCTGTACATACTACCACTCATAAACATCTGGTTGTTTTCTTGCTGTTTGTCAAAAGCTTCCTGCTCTTCAGTACTCATTTTTTTCATCGTGACTTTACGCGCAAAACTCTTTTTCTTGAATTCGTATTTTACTTCGTGGTTTTCGAGATTGGTTTTGGTGTCACTTTTCTTTTCTTGCAACTTGCTGGCCAGCTCAACTTTCTCTTTGATATTTTGCAGGTCGGATACATTTTTAAAATCCAGAAGGAAATCCATGTTCATATTACTGTTTTCTTCATCAAGCATCATGTGAATACGCATATCTTTGATGGCTTCCAGTTGGGCTTTCTCTGTAGCAGATAATGTATTGATACTGTCTTTGAAAGTGTCCAAAATATCTTTGATATAGATGGTAGAATCTACCTTTTCTTTGACTTTATCAGTGTCCTCATCTTGTGAAGGTAGGCTTGACATCAATTCGCCCAT
>JANTFO010000099.1 GCA_024763365.1 Flavobacteriaceae bacterium | reverse complement strand
ACCATATCGTGGTAACTAAGGATGCCTTCTTTTTGGCGGTTGGCTTTTAAGTATCTGTCATATAGTTTTTTAAAAAAAGGTTCCATGGGCGTTTGGTAGCTGTCCCAAAAGTCACGGTTTCTTTCGTTATTGAGTAAAACACCGTAATGAAGCTGCTCTTTTAAAGTTTGAAAAGCCTCGGTATCACTTTTTTTGACAGCACTCAATAAATAATTGACAGCCATCAATTCTGCAGAATACTGGAAGTAAAGATCATCACTTTGTACACACTGTAAGTATCCGATTAAGTTGGCTTCATCCTCCGGTGCATAGCCCAGTTGATGGGCCATTTCATGGCAAACAGTCACCGGAAAAGTAGTTTTGGGTATTTTTCTATTTACCTGAGATTCCCCGGTAAATGGATTTAGATATCCTGAAAAACCCATATAGGTTAATGGCGTACTTAAGAGCGAATTTTTGATGGATCTGGTTTTGAAATTCAAATCTATTTTATTGTGTGTTGCATTTCTGTAAATATCAGCTGACCTTTTGTATATTTTTCTTTTTGTGTAAGGTATTTCTACTGCGAGAGAATCATTCTGAGTGATATTGAGATGAATTTCGTTTAAAACAGTAATATGTTTTTCAGCTGTTTGCAAAAGTTCTTTTTGATTATATTCAAGTGATGTGATGCCCAATTGTTCAGCAAGGGGTTGGCGATAGTAATTAAGTCCCCAGAGAATGTGGAAAGCAAAAAATATCACCGAAAAAAAGGCTCCTATACCGTAAATAAAATCTTTAAAAGGGCTCATTCGTGTTTGATACACTTTCCATAACCATCTTACGATAAAAAGAATAAGTAATAGGTAAAAAACATCTCCTACAGAGAAGGGTATCCAACCCAATAATTTTCGCATAAAACGAGAAATAATAGGATAAAAACCCTGACTATAATATTTTTCAATCCAAATAGGATTTTTACTAGCCCAAAAAACTAAAATAATTTGAACGGGCAGTATAAATGTTAAAAGTCTGTTTTTGATGTAGTTATACAAAAGCTATAGTTTAATTAAAAAATAGGGCAGTCGCAAATATACTTTCTTTTATAGCAATAGTGTTTTTAATATCACATTACTTATCCACGAATTTTCGCTAATAATACTAATTTCACTAATTAGTTTATACTACTTAACTCAATTTTTCTTATAATCTATTGGTGTCAATTAGCTCAATCCGTGTGAATTAGCGGATAAATATTTTCACTAAGGCACTACAACAGTCATACTATCAGTAGCAAATGCGCCAAAAAAACCGATAGCGTTTCCTTCGATCGTATTTTCCGGATTACCTGGTGTCCCTCCTGAAAATGGACCACCTTGGTCCAAATACTCTATGCTACCTAAAGTATAAAAGTAACGATAGTGTTCGTGATTGATATGTAGGAGGTTTATCGTAATTTCATCACCGGCAACAGCGCCAAATCTGTCCATAAAAACACGTGTATTGTTGCCATCAAATACTCTATCGGTTGTAACTGTTTTGTAGTTTCCAATTCTAAAAAGATAAAAATTTTCCACATCGGCTGGATCCTGAAAATGACAGTAAACAATACGTTCATTTTCTTCTCCAAAAGCGGCATCTTCAAAAGTGATTTCATCAATTGATACTACAGGCAACAATTTATCCTCACCGGTAATATGTTCTCCTTCAGCATTGATATTCAGTTGATAAGTTAGGCCTATAGTGGCAACAAAACCATTATGAATATAAAATCCGTTTTCGGAATAGGTAAATTCAAATTCATTCCCAAGATTATCATTGATTGTCACCTCAGCATCTGTGATGGGTTCAAAACCCAATTCTTCATTTTCATATATACTCTTTGATTTGGTTAATCTTACATAATTGTTGGATTGATTATTGGTAATAACTCCTTCCACAACAATTTGAGGTGTTGCCTGCGGTACTTTTAGATCAATTTCTTTTTCGCAAGAAAAAAAACTTAAAGTACTTATTAATATTATGTTATAGAATATACTTTTCATGTTTAGAATTTAAATTGATAACTGATGGATGGTATGATTTTAAACAAAGCTGTTTGAACTGCTACGTTTTTAGAAGGGTCGTCCTTACTCTGCTCAAATGAAATTGAGTAGGCGTTTTCTCTAGCATATGCATTGTAAATTGAGAAATTCCAACTAGATTCAAAGTTTTTGTTATTGAATATTGTGTTGGGTTTGTTTTTCAGGATAAAGCCGATATCCAACCTGTGATAGTCCGGCATGCGGCCGGCATTTCTTTCGGTATAGTAGTTAAACCAATTTCCGTCTAATTCATATCTGCCTGTGGGAAATGTAATGGCATTGCCGGTATAATATACCCAATTGGCTGAAAGTATGGCTCTGTCACTAAATTGGTAACTACCTACAATTGAAATATCGTGTGTCCTATCTTGTTTAGCGGGGAACCATGAGTTGTTATTCACTTCCTCAAATTTCTTTTCACTACGTGCCAGCGTGTAGCCCAACCATCCGGTAAATTTTCCTTTTTGTTTCTTAAGCAATATTTCCAGTCCATAGGCGCGTCCTTTTCCATATATCAATTCCCCTTCTACAGTGGGGTTTAAAGTGATTTCGGCTCCAGTTCTAAAACCAACAGAGTTTTGCATTTTTTTATAATAGGTTTCTGTCGAAAACTGAAAAGCATCCTCTTTGCCAAAATTCTTAAAATAACCTAATGCCACCTGATGGGCTATTTGGGGTTTGATGTTATTACTGCTCGGAAGCCAAACATCAGTAGGGTTGTCGCCATTGGAATTGGACATCAAATGAAGATATTGATAGGTTTTAGTGTAGGAAGTCTTGATAGAATTATTTTGGTTTAACACCCACGAAACAGATGCTCTGGGAGCCCACCCGTTGTAGGAAGTGACAACTTCATTTCTGTTATAAATTCCTTCGCTTTCTATTTCGCCATAGGAATTATAAGAATATATGGTTCCCGGGCCTAGTTGGGTAAAGTTATTGAACCTCAGGCCATAAGCGGCTGTGATGTCATCTGTAATTTTTTGTTGATTACTCACATAAGCGCTGCTTTCCAGGGCATATTTATTCTCCAATTGGGAATTATTAATACCTTCAATATTGGTATTGATTTCTCCTGGGCTAAAGATGTGTTTGATTACGTTAAAGCCAAAGCCCATTTGGTTTTTATCATTTAAATAATAGTCGAAATCTTGTTTGAAGTTGTAATCTTTGATGTTGGCAGAAATAAAGAGTTCGTCTTGATTACTACCTATGCTAATTTTGTAATCAAAGTCGCTGTAAATCAAGGAAGTATTTGAAAAGAGTTTGGCATTGAAAATATGGTTATATCGTAATGTTCCGGTTAAATTTCCCCAATCAAAACCAAAATCATCCGAAAAACCCAAAACATCTCGACCAAAATAACCTGAGAGATATACTTTGTTTTTTTCGTCAAATTGGTAATTGGTTTTCAAGTTTAGATCATAGAAATACAAACGGTTATTATGTAGGCTTGTATCTCTTGAAAGTGGTAAAAAAAGATCGGCATAAGTACGCCTGCCTGAAATTATAAACGAGCCTTTTTCTTTTACAATAGGAGCCTCCAAAGTTAGTTTGGATGAAATGATTCCAATACCTCCGCTGGCACTCAGCTCTTTGGCATTACCATCTTTCATTTGAACATCGAGAAGAGATGCTAACCTACCGCCATATTTGGCGGGCATGTAGCCTTTGTATATCTTAACATCTTTGACGGCATCTGTGTTAAAAATTGAAAAGAAACCCAATAAATGTGATGCATTATACACAGGGGCTTCATCTAGCAAGAGTAAATTTTGGTCAGCTCCGCCACCTCTAACAAAAAAACCGGAACTCCCTTCTCCGGCAGATTTCACGCCGGGCAATAGTTGTAAAGTTTTTATGATGTCTCTTTCTCCAAAAAGCACGGGGACAGTTTCGATTTCTTTAGCAGTAATTTTGGCGACGCTCACCTCGGTGCTTCTAATGTGATTTTTGGCAACTGTTGACTGAAGTTGTACTTCTTCCAATTGAGAAACCGCTTCGGTCAATTGAATATTGATTAAAGTATCTTTTTGGACATCCAAACTTTTGATAAGGCTTTGATAACCCAAAAAATCGTATTGTAGTTCATGTTGTCCCTTTGGTAAAGAAATAGCATAATAGCCATAATAATTTGACGTAGTACCTTTTTGGGGCAGGTCGTTTATAACTAGACTAGCTCCGGGTAATATCTCCCCATTCTTTGCGTCTTTGATGGTGCCACTAATAGTATAATTTTGCGCTTGTAAGCCCCATGAACCCATTACTATCACGAAAGTAAAAACACCTAAATAGATCATTTTTTTCTTTCTTATTTGAGTTTTTTTATACATATATTAATCGCTTATTTTTAGGTTTGTAATAATAAAGTTTTTCCCCTACTTATTTGATACAAAATACGTTAAGTTTAGACAAAACTTATTTGTTCACTTATCAACATGCTATAAACAATTTTATTGTATAAATTATTTATGGATTATAAGACGTTTCATTTTCCATTATGTTACTTTTGTGTTATGGAAACAAGCATGTCGAAAAACGAATTTTCAAAGAAAAAAAAGAAAGGAACTATCGTTTCTCTTGAGAAAGGAAAGTTACCACCTCAGGCTTTAGAAATGGAAGAGGCTGTTTTAGGTGCGATGATGATAGATAAAGAAGCTATCGACACAGTAATTGACATTTTACATGCGGATGCTTTTTATAAAGAACAGCATGCTTTGATTTTCAATGCTTTATTTCATTTATTTCAGGAATCCCAGCCAACAGATTTGTTAACTGTTTCTGAAAGGATGCGAAAAGAAGGAACATTAGATGCTATTGGAGGTGAGTATTACTTGATCAATCTTACTCAAAAAGTAGCTTCCTCTGCCCATGTAGAATATCATGCACGAATCATTCTAGAACGTTATATTAAAAGAAGCTTAATAGGAATTTCCTCTGATATTATTGAAGACTCCTATGATGATACAGCTGATGTATTTGATGTTTTAGATGAAGCTGAAGCCAAACTATTTGAAGTATCACAGGGAAACCTCAAAAAAAGTTCTGAAGATGCCCAGTCACTTGTTTCTCAGGCTATCAAACGTATTGAAGAAATTTCCAAAAAAGAAGGGATGAGTGGAATCCCATCCGGTTTTTCAAAGTTGGATGCATTGACCTCAGGATGGCAACCTTCGGATTTGGTGGTCATTGCTGCCCGCCCGGGTATGGGTAAAACAGCTTTTGTGATGTCCATGGCCAAAAATATGGCCATAGATTATGAAATTCCGGTAGCTATTTTTTCTTTAGAGATGTCATCTGTTCAGTTGATTACCAGAATGATATCCAGTGAAACAGGTTTAACTTCTGAAAAACTTAGAAAAGGTAACCTTTT
>JANTFO010000098.1 GCA_024763365.1 Flavobacteriaceae bacterium | reverse complement strand
CTAGCGCCGGTGTTGCCATGTTGACATCCTTGGTGTCGGTCTTTACGCAGCGTAAAATCAAATCACATCTGGCCATGACCGGGGAGATCACGCTTCGTGGTAAAGTTTTACCCGTGGGTGGAATCAAGGAAAAAATATTAGCTGCTAAACGTGCCAACATTAAGGAGATCATACTTTGTGAAGAAAACCGAAAAGATGTGGAAGATATCAACGAACGTTATCTGAAAGGCCTTAAGTTTCACTATGTCAACAGAATGAGTGAGGTGATTGATTTGGCTGTATTGAAAACCAAGGTCAAAGATCCCGTTCATTTTGAGTTGGGGAAGAAGTAAGTCGTTAGTTATTAGTATTTTGTCAATGAATATTCCCAGATAAGCTTGGCTACTTTTTAAGTTGATGATAAAATTAAGAAGATTTACTCAAATCTTTTTAGAGCAGCTTCAATTTTCTTGAGCAGTGCCTTAGTTTCCTCTACTTTTTTAGATTCAGTTTTACCTATTTTGATGGCTTTTTCAGCTTCGGAATTTGCTTCTTTATATTTACCTTGTTTGAAGAGTAGGGCTGCATAAGTATCAGTGTTTTCGTAGATTTGTTTCAACTCTATAGAGCGTTTTACTAATTGTATACCCCTTTGTATTTCATCTGGATCGTTACTATTGAGGTAAATATTCCAGGCATCGGTGTTCAGATCATAGAAATTATTCCACTTTTTAATTAATTCATCACGTTTTTCTTCTGTAATGTCACTACCGGCTTCTTGTAAATAAATGTTTTGGGCAATTTCTACTTCAAACTTTGCTTTGGCTTCTGCAGCACCCTCTGCATAGATAGGTTTGTCAAATTCAGTAATAGTTTCCCAGAGTATATTGGATTTATAGATTTCTTGTTTGGTTAATTTGCCGGTTTCATCATAATATTCCCAAGTGCCGGATTTTTTGCCACCCAAATAACAATGTTTTACATTTAAAACACCATTTCCATGATATTGTTTTTCACATTCCAATTTGGCCATCATGCTAGGGATTCCATCCAATACAAATTTAATATTTTCATGTTTGTGTATCCATGTTTTACCGGTAGTCATTGAGACATTATAGGCTTTATCATAAAGATCGAAACCACTACCCAACATTTTGTAGTCAGAGTCCATTTTTTTTATGTTTGGCAGAAGATCAGCCTCATCATAATGTTGAGCATACTGTACATATCCGTAGGCTGTATTCTTTTCTATGGGCGTACAATCAAAATAGCCTAATTTACTTTTAGCACCATTTTTCCAAGATTCACCCCATATTTCAGGACCTCTTTGATAGGTAACTGTCTTTGCAGGGAATATCATTCTTACGTGTCTATTAGGCTTAAAGGTGATTTTTAGGCCATTTGGGTTATTTCGTTTTCTTTTAAGATCTTTAAATCCGGCTTTTTTGAGGGCTTTCAGTAAGGAATCATTTTGGACATAGTCATATTCTATCCATTTTTCTATGTTACCGGTTTCAACATAAGGGTTTCTAACTTCTTTTTTTAATTCTCCATAAATGTCAAAATCACCATGTAAGTAGGAATTCCAATAAAAATAAATTAGCGTTTGCGTAAAGGTGCCATAAGCGGAACCTCTTAGAAGTAAGTTTTCACTTCCGTCTGTACTGAGCCCTAAATTTTTATTAAATACACTTTTCCGATACTTTCTTGAGGCTGCTTTTTTAGCATAAATAAGGTTTTCATTTTTATCACCGCTAAGATAAGTTGAATAGCGAATCTTATCTTTCTGAAGACCGTTTATCAAATTGACATCTGGGACAATAAAAGCAATGTATTTGTTTTCTTCAAAAATTAGAAATTGCTTTTCTTTTGGGCTGTTGGTTAGTTTTTTTCTGTTTTTTATCAGGTATGGGGTATAGGCTTCCAACTCATTAAATTCTTTGAGATCACGTTTGATAAGTGGTTCCAAATTTCTGGAGATCGCTCTATTTTTTTGTAGTTCTTCCAGTCGTTTTTGTTCAGTAATTTGTGCTTACCTAAGTCGTTCCTCTTCAGCAGCTCGTTCCGCCAATATTCGTTTTTCCTCGGCTTCCTTTTCTTTGTTGAGTTCTTCATCTACTTTTAAGAGAAGGGGAGAAACACGTTTTAAGGTTTCGTTGCTGGGATCCATATTAAAACATTTGTCCAGTGATTTTTTAGCTTTACCCCAATCTTTTTTACCTACGTAACATTCTGCCCTTAAAGCTTCAATATAAGCATTGGTCGCTCCTCCGGCTTCTTCAGATTTTTCTAACAAGCTCAATGCCGAATCATATTTTTTAGATTCATACTGTTCTTGTGCACTAAAATAGTATGCTTTTGATTTGGCTTCATTGTTTTGTGCATTTCCAATAAATATTAAAAATGATAAAAAGATAAATAAATAGTATTTTAAATGGAGTTTATTAATAAGCATCATACTTTAAATAATTAAAAATTAAATATTGATTTATATCCTTGTGATTCATAATGCTCTGTCAAGTTTTCAATTGTCGATTTGATAACTTGGTTCTTACATCTTCTGCGTTCAATTTTGACTTTTTCTGCTCTTCTTAACTGACAATTTCTATCATCTGTATCACATCTATTTGCTCTTTGCCAATCCATTGAAGCTTTATACATACTATATCCAAAATCAATATTTTTTTCAGGTTCGAGGATCCAATCCTGAGATTTATTTATAAAACCTATTTCCCATAAAGCAATATTTATTTTGATTTTTTCTCCCCAACAGGATCCATTGGTATACTCACTTTTTTTACCTACCAATTTAGCAACTTTTGCCATTTTAGCTTCAGCGTTATATTCGTATATATGATATTTTCCATAAGGAATTACCATATCCTTTTCTAAAACGTCATATACACCCTGTAATTCTTCTCCTTTCTTTTTAATTTGATATCGATCTTTATCGGCCATAGATTCAGCAGGTTTTTCCCAACCGCTTTTAGATTTTTTATTTGTGTCCCAATCGTTACCAGTTTTTTGCTCATTCTCCCAGCTATTGTTACTTTTAGAAGTTTGGTCTGAAGATGCCCAGCCGTCATTTTTAGTGTCTGATTCTTCCACATCATCCCAATTGTTGGATGATTTTGTGTTTTCATTTTTGGTTTCTTGTTTTTCTTCTTCTTTGCTCTCTTCAGGGTTTTCTCTTTCCAGGTATGCTTTGGCTATGGCGTTTATTTCTTTTTCGGGAACTTTAATTTCCAGTACTCTAAGGCTAAAGGAAGCAGTATTGGAGGATTTGAATAAGGCCAATCCAACTCTATTGTCAATAGAGCAAGTATATTTAATAAATTCACTCCAATCTTTCGGGCTGCCTGGGGAAAGGTCATCTCCTGTTGCCCCTGATTTTGATATATAGAAATGGCCATTGGAATTTATAGTCCTTGTTCCATAATCACTTTCCATTTCGTAAAAAGTTTTTCCTGAAATCTGTGCATAGCTAGATTTCTTTAAACAATCCGGTAGGCTTTTGAATATAGCTTGGTTATCAGACTTATAAATATCATCGTGTTTTAACCAAACACCAATTTCAAGTTTTATATATTGTGGTTTGAGTTGTTTATAGCGTGTTAGTAAATCGGGATATTTTTGAAGCTTACTTTCACTAAGGTATAAAGTGTGTGCATTACTAAAAACACTGCTGCCCCTTTTCCATCTAAACAAGTATTTTTCGATTGGTTCATTTAAAAGCGTCCACCATTCTATCCCTAGAGTCATTTCACTGACCAATCCACTTCGATCCGTTAGTCGTACATCCGATTCACTAGCATTGACTTGCGTGATGTAACGTCCATCATTGGTTTTGGGGACGTCCATAACCATATTCTGAGCAAAAAAATGAGTAGAAATAGATAAAAAAATAAATAGGAAAAATCCTTTGAAAAGAAATTTCATTTTTGGTTAGTTTAGTTTTTAGTATAAGTGATTGATAATATCTAGATCACTTTATGGGATTACCATCCATATATGAGTATTTAATTCATATTGGCCTCAAATATAATAATTCTCTATAAAAATCAAATTATTACATAGTGGTAGTTAGTTTACTTTTAAACTTTCTGATTAGTATTCACTAGTCATAATAAACAATGGCAGCATCTCAAAGTTGTGATAATAAGGATGCAACCTTTGGGTATCATAATATTTAGGCACATTGACGATCTTTTTACTACTGGTAACTACTTCAATGGGAACATGGTCATAACGTCCGTTTTTAAGTACGACCAATCGTCCGTGAATACCATTTAGGATCAGGTCAAGTGCCAAATTACCAAAAGCCATAGGTACGATTGAGTCTATGGCATCAGGGTCACCACTTCTGGTCATATAGCCGAGTTTTTGATTGATGATATTGACCGTTTTCCCATTATTAAACTTAGGAGACATTTCTTTAATACCCGCTGATACCCTGTCACCGATACCGCCCAATTTGGCATGACCATAAGCGTCTTTTTCCGCATTTTCAAAATGCATATCGCCACCTTTGATAGTAGCTCCTTCAGAAACGAGTACAATGGAATATTTCGAAGGATTAGCTATCCTGTCTGCAGAGAGTAATTCGGTCAAATGCTCAATATCAAATGGATGCTCGGGAATCACACATCTGTGTGCAGCTCCTGCCAGCGTGGGCAGCATAGCCGTAAAACCGGCATAACGGCCGAATACTTCCAATACCAAAAAACGCTCATGTGAACCGGCAGCTGTACGAAGATTATTGGTCAGATTGATTGTACGCGTCACACAGGTAGAAAAACCGATACAGTAATCTGTTCCCGGGACATCATTATCCATTGTTTTGGGAATGGCTACTACTTTGACACCTTTGGTATAGAGGTGTACGCCATAGCTCAATGTATCATCGCCACCAATGGGTATCAAATAATCAACCCCCAACCAATCTAAGTTGGCGATAACTTCTTTTGTTAAGTCATTAATGTCTTCAGTATAGGTGTCTTGTAAATGGGGTGGAACCTGACTTTTTTTAACGTGACTGGGCCTTGTACGTGACGAATGCAGGAAAGTGCCTCCGGTTCTTCCGGCTCTATTGACAGAGTTTTCGGACAGATCCATAAAATTATCACTGTTATCGTGTTTTTTATCACGGATGATATCTATCAAGCCCCCCCAGCCTCTTCTAAAACCTATCACTCTATAGCCTTCACGCAAAGCTCTTACAGTGACTGCACGAATGGCAGGATTTAGCCCAGGGACATCACCGCCGCCTGTTAGAATTCCTATGGTTCCTTTTGTTTTTTTAATATTTGCCATTGGTGAAAATATTTTCGTTGGTTAGCCTACGAAAATACTAAAAAACAAATATGTTTTAGGTTTTTGGCTAGAATCTATAAAATAGATGCAATATTTAGGTTAGAAAAAAGTAGATTAAGGAAAAACCTTCTTCGCCGCTACCCAATAAGTTTCTAATTCCTCCAAAGAGAGTTCTTGCATATCAAGGCTTTTGGCTTTGATGTCTTTTTCCATTAATTGGAAGCGCCGGATAAATTTTTTATTGGTGTTTTCCAAAGCATTCTCAGGAGAGATGTCCAAAAAGCGCGCATAGTTGATGAGGGCAAAAAAAACATCGCCCATTTCTTTTTCCATGGCCATTTTATTGTTGACTTTGACCTCGGCACGTAGTTCTGCTAACTCTTCTTGTACTTTATCCCAAACCTGTTCGGTTTCATCCCAGTCAAAACCTATACC
>JANTFO010000097.1 GCA_024763365.1 Flavobacteriaceae bacterium | reverse complement strand
GCAAATTTGAAAGAATGGGCAGGCACTACCCTATCATCATGATCTCCTGTAGTAATCAATGTCGCCGGATAACAGACACCCTTTTTTACATTGTGTACAGGAGAATAAGCTTTCAGGTATTGATACATTTCTTCATTATCTTCTGAAGTACCGTAATCATAAGCCCAACCGGCACCTGCGGTAAAGGTATGGTAACGCAACATATCCAAAACACCCACTGCAGGCAGCGCAACTTTCATAAGTTCAGGACGTTGTGTCATTACAGCTCCAACTAATAAACCACCGTTAGACCCCCCTTGAATGGCTAACTTATCGGAAGAAGTGTACTTGTTGTCAATCAAAAATTCTGCTGCTGCAATGAAATCGTCAAATACATTTTGTTTATGCATTTTGGTACCGGCATCATGCCATTCTTTTCCATACTCTCCTCCCCCCCTTATATTGGGCACTGCATAAATACCACCTTGCTCCAACCATACTACATTGGTTATTCTAAAAGAAGGTGTTAAGCTGATGTTGAAACCTCCGTAGCCATAAAGGATAGTCGGGTTAGAACCGTCCATTTTGATGCCTTTCTTATGGGTTATAATCATTGGTATTTTAGTACCGTCTTTTGAAGTATAAAATACTTGATTGGATTCATAATCATCCGCATTAAAATCAATTTTGGAAGCACGATAAAGCTCAGAATTTCCTGAATTTGGATCATATTTATAGATGGCTCCCGGTGTAATATAATTAGTAAATACATAATATAGATCTGTATCTTCTTTTTTACCATTTAATCCACCGACACTTCCAACACCCGGTAGTTCTATTTCACGAAGTAAATTACCATCATAATCATACTGTTTCACTTGAGATACCGCATCTACCATATACTCACAGAAAAAGTAGCCGGCTCCGGTTCTTGGTGATAGCACATTATCTGTTTCCGGGACAAAATCTACCCAATTTTCGGGTTGGGGGTTAGCAGCATTAACAGTAACGATTTTTCTGTTTGGTGCATTTTTATCCGTTACAATATAGAGTTTTGAATCTTTATTATCTATCACATAAGAATCACTATCAAAATTGTCTACCGCTTTGATAATAGGGCTGTTCTTTTTACTTAAATCCTTAATATATAGTTCATTTCCGGTTGTGGAAATAGCCGCGGAAATCACCAAATATTTGTTATCTTCTGTTACCGAACCACTTACATACCTTCTCTTTTCAGCTTCCCCAAATATGATAGAATCATCATTTTGAGGTGTATTGAGTTGGTGATAAAACAATCTGTGCTGATCTGTTTTGGCGGAAAGAACGCTACCTTCCGGTTTTTCATAACTGGAATAATAAAATCCTTCATTTCCTTTCCATGACAAACCACTGAATTTGATGTCTACTAATGTATCTTCTGTTATTTCTTTGGTTAAAGCATCCATTACTAATACTTTACGCCAGTCGCTTCCACCTTCTGAAATGGCATAGGCTACTTTAGAACCATCATGAGAAAAACTTACATTGCCTAAAGAAATGGTGCCATCTTCCGAAAATGTGTTGGGGTCAATAAAAACTTCCGGCTCTTCTTCTCCTTTAAACCTATATAATACATATTGGTTTTGTAGACCGTCATTCTTGTAGAAATAAGTATAGTCACCTTCTTTGAAAGGGGCGCTAACTTTTTCGTAATTCCAGACAGCTTCCAATCTTTCTTTGAGTTGAGCACGCATGGGTATTTTTTCAAGATAACCAAATGTGACTTCATTTTCGGCTTTGACCCAGGCAGCTGTTTCAGCAGACATATCATCTTCTAACCAACGATAGGGATCCGAAATGCTATCTCCAAAATAAGTGTCAACAACAATTTCTTTCTTTGTCGTTGGATAGTTTATTTCTTCTATTTTAATAGAGTTGTTGTCTTTGCACGATAATACCACCGCACTAATCAGTATAATAAACACTAAAGCTCTCATCATTAAATATATTTTATATTAATCGTACAAATTTAGTGTTTTATAAGAAACAATATTGGAATTATATAGCTGAATAGGAATTGATAAAATCATCTTTATGCTTAATTTTAGAAATATACATATAGTGATTATATGAATTAATACTTACCTTTACATCGTTTTCTTGAAATGATGTGCCGCTATAAGTAATGTTGAGATTTATGTCTCTTTTACTTTCTTAAATAAGTTCTCATAAGAAATTGACAAAACATAATATGTGGAATATACATAGCAAGTAAAAAAACATTTAAACAAGGTATAAACCTATGATAAGACAATTCATAATAGTATTTATTTTGATAATGCCTACATTGTTCTTTGGACAATCTAACATCAAATACTATACCTTGGAAGAGGGTTTGTCTGAAGCTATAATAAATGATCTACTATTAGATAAAGATGGATTTGTTTGGGTTGCTGCTCAAGATGGGTTAAATAGATTTGATGGACAAGAATTTAAGGTATTTACCAATATAAGAAATGATTCAACGAGTTTACCGGGAAACTTAATCTACAGATTATTTGAGGATTCAAAAGCCCGGATTTGGGTAGGGACTTATGGGAAAGGTTTAAGCATATATAATAAAAGTTCAGAAAGTTTTAAAAGAGTGCCCTTAGAAAACTTTTCTGATGATAATGAAACAATTACGGGAATTGTAGAAGACTCAGCAGGTAATATTTGGGTTAGCTCTATAAATAATGGGCTTCATAAGCTTCGTGTTTCTGAGAATGGAATTCAACAAAAAAGCTATTTTAAAGGAACCCCATTTAACACATTGCAAGTTGACTTAAAAGGAAATATTTGGGCTGCAAATACCAATGGTGATCTATACAGGTTTAATCCTTTGGTTGAAGATTCAATTAATGATACCCCACTTATTAGTATTAATCAACAAGTAAATACACTATTTGATAATGGTGAGAATCTTTTTATCGGTACTAATGAAGGTTTATTTATTTACAATTATTTCAATAAAAAAATTTCTCAGCACGAACTAACAAATGAACATCAGGCACCAGTTAGAATTGTTACAGACATTGTTGATGCCGGAGGGTCAAAGCTTTGGCTAGCAACAGATGTAGGTTTATTTTTATTTGATGCCGAAAACTTTAAGGTGAATAACACCATTCAAGATGCTGATGGTAATAAGATAGGCTTGAGTAATAGCAAAGTAACTTCCGTATTACAATTACCTAATAATCTGCTACTTGTTGGAACAATGAGATATCTGAATCTCATTGATTTCAACGAACCCTATTTCAAAAATATTTCCAAAGACAAACGTGGAAAACATTTACTGAATGACAATATGGTATTTGCCATCCTCAAATATAAGAATGATCTTTGGGTAGGGACATCTAATGGAGGCTTAAATCTTATACGAGACGATAAAGTATATTATTTTAAAGAAAATAAATTTGTGGCGTCAAGTATTTCAGGATTACTTGTTCGAAAAATAGCTTTAGATGAAAAAAATCAGCGGATATGGATAGCCACATCTGCCGGGTTAAATATGATAGATCTAAAGTCTTTTAATCCTGAAAACCCAAAATTTATTAATTTTAAACATTATACCGACTATGACAACTTGCTGAATAATAACTATTTAAAAGACATCGCCTTAGATGATCAAGGGTACCTATGGGGTGCAACTTATGGTAAAGGAATTTTCAGGTTGAAATATCTCAATAATGGCCAAATAAATGTCCATATTTTTAAAAAAAACAAAGATAATGACAACTCATTGATCAGTGATGCAGCACATTGCATACGGACAAATAAAAACGATATTTGGATAGGTACTCAAAACGGATTGTCAAAATTACATTTCGAAAATAATAACTTTCAAAATCCAATTTTTACACACTACCAGGCAAACCCGGATAATGAAAATTCTCTTTCTAACAACTGGATTTACGATGTTGAAATTGACAGTAATAATCGTGTTTGGGTTTCTACAAGAAATGGGCTTAATCTACTCACAGGAGACAATGAATTTAAATCCTGGACTGTACAAGAGCAATTCCCAAATGCTGTTGTCTATTGTGTGTTAGAAGATTTTTATGGTCATATGTGGTTAAGCACCAATGATGGGATTGTTCGTTTTGACCCTAATAATGAATCGTTTACACATTATGGATATATGGATGGTATTCAAAATAGAGAGTTCAATATACATGCTAAATACCGTGATGAAAATGGTATTATTTTTTTAGGTGGGATAGAAGGTTTCACTTATTTCAATCCAAAAGATCTTAATACTATAGATGATGCAAAACCCCTTTATTTTTCAGAACTGTGGTTAAAAAATAAATTGATCTCTCCAAATAATTCTAAAAACAGCAACCTTAAACAATCTATTTTATTAACTAAAGACTTAAGCTTTAAACACAATGAATTTCCATTCTTTCTAAAATTCTCATCTATAGATTTTAGACAACAAAAGAACGTAGACTTTGCTTATAAACTTTCACCTATTGATAATGAATGGAATATACTAAAGAAACCGGAGATACAATTGTTAACATTACCAGCCGGTAACTATAAGTTATTCATAAATGGTTTTTCAAGAGGCAAAGAGTGGAACACGCCACCCATTTCCATGAATTTGAACATCCTTCCTCCATGGTGGAACACTTGGTGGGCTTATTTAATTTATGCATTATTATTAGGTTTGTTAATATTTGGCTTATACCAATTTCAGCTGTCCCGAAAATTGGCACTTGCCGAAAGAAACAGGCTGCAGGAGATTGATTCCCTTAAAAATATGCTTTATACCAGTATTACCCATGAGTTGAGAACACCTCTTACAGTAATCCTCGGTATAGCTAATTCACTTAAAGAAAACAACAAAGATAAAATCCTTAAAGAATCCATACGTTCATTGAAGATGATAGAGCGTAATGGTCAAAAACTAATGAGACTCGTCAATGAGATGCTGGACCTTGCCAAACTGGAAAGCGGGCATTTGGAATTAGAATTAGTTCAAGCAGATATTGTTCCTTATATTAAATATCTGAGTGAGAGTTTTCAGTCATTGGCACAAGTAAAGAAAATAGAGCTATTTGTTTATAGTGAAGTCGATAATCTTATGATGGATTTTGACAGCGCAAAAATGGCTACTGTTGTTTCAAACTTACTCTCAAATGCCATAAAATTTACCCCTCACGGAGGAAAAGTCATTACCCATTTAAAAAGAAATGGAGATGACAAACAAGCGCAGTTTTACTTGAAGATAAAAGATACAGGATATGGTATTCCTGAAAAAGATATCAAACATATCTTTGACCGTTTCTACCAAGCCGGAATATCGGATAATCATAGAACTGAAGGTTCGGGTATAGGATTAGCGCTTACTAAAGAATTAGTTGAATTGATGAATGGAACTATAAGTGTAAAAAGTAAGCTAAAAGAAGGAAGTGAATTTACCGTACAAATTCCTATTTCAAATATAGCTCCTTTTTCTAATGATTTACCACAACACGATCAAATTCCGGTAAAGCCAGAACCAATCACCGATCAAATAGAAATGGAAGAAGAACACAAAGGAGACAAACCACTTATTTTAATAATAGAGGACAACTACGATGTCGCTGAGTATCTTAAAGTTTGTCTTTCCGGTAAGTATTATTCCGAACACGCCATAGATGGCGTTCAAGGGGTAGAAAAAGCTTATGAATTAATACCGGATCTTGTCATTACAGATGTCATGATGCCTAATAAAGATGGTTTTGAAGTATGTGACGAGCTGAAATCCGACGAAAGAACAGACCATATTCCTATAGTCATACTCACCGCAAAAGCAACAGCTGAAGATAAAATAAAAGGCCTAGGACGTGGAGCTGATGCTTATATTGCCAAACCTTTTTTACAAGAAGAATTATTGACCCGTTTGAATCAATTAATTGCTTTGAGAAAAAAATTATTTAAAAAATTTGAAAAAACAGATTTCGATATTTTTATCAATAAAAAATTTACCGAACCGGAGACTATCTTTATTCAAAAGGTCATTAAAATAGTTTATGATCATATGGAAGATCA
>JANTFO010000096.1 GCA_024763365.1 Flavobacteriaceae bacterium | reverse complement strand
TTGGGCAATTTGTTTACCCCGTTCATGATAAAAGTATAGGGCCCCGGCAAGGCTCTTTTTAATAATTTATAGGATGGTGTATCAATGGATTTTACATAATGAGAAAGGTTACTCAATGTGTTGGTGATAAAAGAAAAATAGGCTTTTTCCAATTTCACACCCTTGATCTGGGCTAAATTCCTCAAAGCTTTCTGACTGGAAATATCACAACCCAGACTATAAACCGTATCTGTTGGAAAAATGATCAATCCGTCATTTTTCAAGACTTCCACTACCCTTTCCAACATCTTTTCATTGGGATCTTTCTCGTATATTTTTATCAGTTCGGCCATGAATATTAATTAAATCTCTAAAAGTAGTAAAATTTTGTAATCAATCGAGCTAAAATTCTCTGTGATCTTTGCTTATTGATCTTTGCGTACTTTGCGTGCAATCAATTACTCTTGATCTAACTATCTTACGCAAAGGCCTGGAATATTTAAAAAAAATATTTGCATGATTTGACTAACTTTGCAACTTGCAATTAAAAAACATTTCTACTTGAATAAAGAACAAAAAACTGATAAAGACTTTATGCGTAAAGCCATAGCGTTGTCACGTAAAGGTATGCAGTCTAATGCCGGTGGCCCATTTGGGGCAATCGTAGTTAAAGATGGAAAGATCATAGGTGAAGGCTACAATCAAGTTACTTCCACTAATGACCCTACTGCCCATGCAGAAATAGTCGCAATCCGAAATGCTACAAATAATATTGGTAGCTTTCAATTAGACGATTGTACCATCTATTCTTCCTGTGAACCCTGTCCAATGTGTTTGGGCGCCATCTACTGGGCCAGACCCAAAAGGCTTGTATTTGCAGGCAGCCGTCAAGATGCTGCTGCTGCTGATTTTGATGATGAATTTATTTATGAAGAACTTACGCTTCCCATAGATAAACGAAAAATCAAAACCAATCAAGTATTACAAAAAGAAGCCAAAGCTGTTTTTGACGAGTGGATGGCTAAAAACGATAAAACGGCTTATTAAAGTTTGGTGCTAAAAATAGGATTGAAACCAGAAGTTAGGCGTTAAAAGTTAAGCGTTAATAGTGAATAGAACTAATTAATGGAGACTGGAGACCCTCCACATTGTATTCCGGCGGGTAAACTGCAGACTGTAGACTTATATATTCCGATTTAAAGTTGTTTATTCATCCTCTTTTTCTTTTTCAAAATCAAGAGATATTGAATTGACACAATATCTTTTGCCTGTTGTCTCCCGTGGGCCATCATCAAAAATATGGCCTAAATGTCCACCACAATTGGCACACAATATCTCAGTTCGTATCATTCCATGTGAGGTGTCTTTTTTATAAATAATAGCACCGTCAATGGCATCGTCAAAAGAAGGCCACCCGCAATGAGATTCATATTTATTATTGGAAACAAAGAGCGGAACTCCACAGGCAGCACAATTATAGGTGCCTTTTTCAAAATGCATATAGTAAGTTCCTGTACCTGGCCTTTCTGTCCCTTTTTCACGCAGTACCCAAAATTCTTCAGGGCTTAAATTTTCTTTCCACTCTTCATCAGTTTTTTGAATCTTGTAGTCCATCTCATTTGATTTTTTTTGTGCAGTAGTATGACAACTTATAAATAATACACTAAAAATAAATAGCCATAAATTGTTCATTGAAATTAGTTTTAGTCTTTAGAAAAGAATTGATCTATTTTTTGAATAACCTTATTATCATATAAAATACGTCTGTGTCCCAGACCTTCAGTTATATAAACTTCTCCTTTACTCAAATATTGTACTATATCATGTGCACAAGCCACTTTTACATCCTGATCATCCCTATCATGCACGACTAAAACAGGAATCTTAACTTCCTTTGCGGCCATATAAGCTGAAAGTTTTTCTGAATCATCACCCAGTTTTTTATCCAACTCCTTTTTAAGCAAAACCGCTACTTTATTTTTCAATCCTAAACGGCTAATAAATTGTTTTGTAATACCTTTAATAGAATTACCGGATGATACCAAAGCTGCTTTTTCAATGCTAAAACCCTCTTTCACTGCATTCAAAAGTGCCATTCCACCCAACGAATGGCCAACAGCATATTTAAATGGCCCGTATTGTCTGTTAATCTCGCAAATAATTTTTATAAATTCTGTCATATTGGACATTTTCCCATCCGATTCACCATGTGCAGTTCCGTCAAAACTAATACACATCAAGCCTTTTTTTAAAAAATGCTCAGCTATTGAAAACAGTTGTGTTCCCCTCCCCGACCAACCATGAATCAGTAGTATCTTTTCCTCTGACGATCCATATTCATATACGCGTACTTTTTTCCCCAATGAAGGTATGGCTAACATTTCTTTTTGCGATTCATGATACATCTTTCCTTCTCTTCTCGGACGTTTAAATTTTACAGGTTTAGTAAATAATAAAAAAGAAAATCTGGCTGCCGCTTTGGGAGATATTGCTTCTAGGAACTTAGCAACATAAAGTATCCTTTTCTGAATTTTAAAAACTTTTTTTTGGCTTATTTTTTGTGTCATTACGATAAAATACTTCAGAATTTGTAAAGATAGTACCATAATTTTAAATATCTTTATAGCCAGTTTAATTTTTAAATAAATACCCAATGAAGAGAATTGTATCTATTTTAGCCTTAATTATTTTTATCACAAGTTGTTCTACAGTTCCTATTACGGGAAGAAAACGTGTAAATTTAATACCGGATTCGCAGGCATTGCCCATGGCTTTTCAACAATATGAAAGCTTTTTAACAGAAAATAAATTATCTACAGATGCTGCTGCAACACAGCAGATTAAAGATGTAGGTAGCCGAATTTCAAAAGCTGTAGATCGATTTATGCGTGCCAATGGCATGACAGCAGAAGCAGACAGCTATAAATGGGAATTCAACTTAATTCAAGACACTATTGCTAATGCTTGGTGTATGCCAGGTGGAAAAGTAGTTTTTTATACAGGTATACTACCTATCTGTAAAAATGAAGATGGTATTGCGGCAGTTATGGGACATGAAATAGCCCATGCTTTTGCCAAACATGGACAAGAGCGTATGACACAAGGATTGGCGGCACAATTGGGAGGTATAGCTGTAGCTGTTGGAACCGCCAATAAACCCGAACAAACCAGAGAAATATGGAATATCGCTTATGGAGTTGGATCTCAGCTTGGTATGCTAAAATACAGTCGTGTTCATGAAACCGAAGCAGACAAATTAGGCCTGGTCTTCATGAGTATGGCAGGCTATAGACCGGAAGAAGCTGTTAATATCTGGATAAGAATGAGTGAAAAAGGCGGTGCTGCACCACCGGAATTTTTAAGCACACACCCTTCTCATGGAACTCGTATTCAGAATTTAAAAAACTATATGGCTGAAGCTAAAAGACTAGCTAAAAAATACAATTCACAAGGCATTTAAAATTTCTATACTAAAATGTTTTGATAATTCCGATTATAGAAATAAGAATTATTTTAGTATAAACATATTTCACTTAAAAAAACAGTCAAATTTATTTGGCTGTTTTTTTATGCTTATTTGAATAATTGTAAATTTGCCTTTATGTTACAAAAAGGAAGCAAAAAACTCATCAACGCGTGGGCTTTTTACGATTGGGCTAATTCGGTATATCCATTAGTCATCACAACAGCTGTATTCCCCTTATATTATGGAGCTATCACAGGAGGTAAAAATGCAACTCTAGAAGTGCTTGGTTATGAATTCAACAATACAGAACTATATACTTACACGCTCTCTATTGCTTTTTTAATCGTTGCTTTTTTGTCACCTATACTTTCCAGTATAGCGGATTATATGGGTAACAAAAAGCGATTTCTACAATTTTTTCTCTATTTGGGTTCACTTTCAGTGATGAGCCTCTATTTTTTTGACAGTATAGATCGCTTATGGGTGGGAATTATTTTTTCTATCTTAGCAAGTATTGGGTTTTGGGGTAGCATCGTTTTCTACAATGCCTATCTGCCGGAAGTGGCCTATCCTAAAGATCAAGACCGTGTCAGTGCTAAAGGGTTCATGCTGGGCTATATAGGTTCTGTATTCTTATTACTCTTCATCCTTACCATGATCATGATGCCGCATTGGTATGGTTTTGTAGATGCGCCTCTCAAAGAAGGGGAATCTGCACCCGTTATAGTATACAAAATAAGTTTTGCCATTGTGGGCCTTTGGTGGATGAGCTTTGCTCAATATACACTGTACTACCTTCCATATAATATTCATCATCGTAAACCCGAGAAAGACTATATTTTTAAAGGATTCAGAGAGCTAAGACAAGTATTACGTGAATTGAAAAATCAATATTCACTAAAAATTTTCCTTATTTCATTTTTTCTCTTTAGTGCAGGTGTACAGACTATCATTGTACTGGCAGGAAAGTTTGGTGATGAGGAACTTGGATTGCCAACATCAAATTTAATCATTACTATTCTCTTGGTTCAATTAGTCGCCATTTTAGGAGCTTATATTTTTTCAGAAATATCGAAAGCTAAAGGAAATATTTTTGCCTTAAAAGTTACGCTGGTGATATGGGTAATAGTTAGTTTTGCAGCCTATCTACTCCCCGGTGAACATCCACATGTAAATATATATTTTTATACATTAGGTGGTTTTTTAGGTTTGGTTCTTGGAGCCACACAAACTTTGGCACGATCAACTTATTCTAAGTTAATTCCGGAAGATACTTTTGATACTGCTACTTACTTTAGTTTTTTTGATGTTACGGAGAAAATAGCCATTGTTTTGGGGACTTCTACTTTTGGCTTTCTCGTAGGTCAAACAAATTCTATGAGAACATCTGTACTGGTACTCAGCATTTTCTTTTTTGCAGGTTTGAGCTTACTGTTTTTTATGAAAAAAACCAAATATGTCACATAATAACTTTGATTTTATAGTGGTGGGTGCCGGTATTGTAGGTGCAGCAACAGCCTACAAACTACAGTTAAAATATCCCAATAAATCTATTGCTCTTTTAGAGAAAGAATCTAAGATCGGTAAGCACCAAACCGGAAGGAATTCAGGAGTTATACACTCTGGAATATACTATAAACCAGGTTCTTACAAGGCAGAAAACTGCAGAATAGGACGCGAACAACTAGTAGAATTTGCTAAAAAATATGATATCCCGTACGATATTTGCGGAAAGATTATCGTTGCTACAAAAGTGGAGGAAATTCCTTTGTTAGAAGATATATATCAAAGAGGATTGGAGAATAATACGCCGGGGATTCGTTATTTGAATAGGGATGAAATAAGAGACAGAGAGCCTCAAATTGAAGCTATAAAAGCTATTTTAGTGCCATCAGCAGGTATTATAGATTATGTAGCTTTCAATCAAAAATTGGCCGAAGTTATAACAGTTATTAATCCAAAAAGTAGCTTAATTACTTCTTGTGAGTATTATCGTAATGAATTAGAAGGAAAACAAATTACTATAGAAACTTCAAAAGGAAAGTACACTTGTAAAAAGTTGATATTCTGTACCGGCTTACAATCAGATAGGAATGCTGAAAAAGACAATGCACATGAGGACTTAAAGATTGTTTGCTTTAGGGGAGATTACTATCAGTTTAAGGAATCATCCCAACATAAAATAAATCATCTGGTCTACCCTGTTCCCGATCCACGCTTCCCTTTTTTGGGCGTACATTTTACCAAAATGATAGACGGCAGTGTCGAATGTGGGCCCAATGCTGTTTTTAGCTTTGCAAGGGAAAAATACAAAAAAACTAGTTTTAATTTAATAGACACTTGGGAAGCCTTGACATATAAAGGCACTTGGAAGCTATTTGCTAAGTTTTGGAGAAAAGGTATTGATGAGTACCGGAGGGCATTCTCTAAAAACCTATTTGTCAAAGAGCTCCAAAAAATGATGCCCAATCTTGAAAAAAGTGATCTCATTGTTGGCAAATCGGGTAATCGTGCACAAGCTATTGATACAGCAGGTAATATGGTTGACGATTTTAAAATTTACCAAAAAGGACCTATAACTCATGTTCTAAATGCTCCTTCACC
>JANTFO010000095.1 GCA_024763365.1 Flavobacteriaceae bacterium | reverse complement strand
GCTTTAAAGGCAGCTCTCATAGCTACCTCAGTCTTTCCAAAGCCAACGTCACCGCAAACCAACCTGTCCATAGGCTGGTCACTTTCCATATCTGATTTAACGTCTAAAGTAGCCTGGAATTGATCCGGTGTATCTTCGTACATAAAACTGGCTTCTAATTCGTGTTGCATATAAGAATCCGGATGGTATGGATAGCCTTTTTGATCCTTTCTTTTAGCATATAGACTAATGAGGTCAAAAGCAATTTCCTTGATTCGGCGTTTGGTCTTTTGTTTGATCTTTTTCCAGGCACCGGAACCGAGTTTGTATATTTTGGGTGCAGTACCTTCCTTGCCATTGTATTTTGATATTTTGTGTAGAGAATGGATACTGACATATAGAATATCACGCTCACCATACATGAGTTTAATAGCTTCTTGCATTTTGCCTTCTACCTCAATTTTTTGCAAACCGCCAAAAACCCCAATCCCATGATCAATATGGGTTACATAATCTCCTTTTTGTAAGCTGGTTAACTCTTTTAAACTGATGGCCTGTTTTTTTTGATAGCCCTGTTTTAAGCGAAACTTATGGTAGCGGTTAAAGATTTGATGATCGGTATAGCAGGCAATTTTTAATTTGGGGTCTATAAAACCTCGATAAAGTGGAAAAACCAATGTTTGATAAGCGATATCAACATCCATATCCTTGAATATATCATGAAAACGCTTTGCTTGCTTTTCATTATCACAAAACAGGTAATTTTGAATACCTTCAGAGGTGTTCTTTTCCAAATTTTCGATTAGTAATTCAAAATGTTTATTGAATGCAGGTTGTTCTTTAGTTTTCCAATTTAAATGTAGTGAAGGTTCTTTATCAAATGTAGTTTTAATATATATATGATCATCCAGGCCTTTTTTTAAACTATTTGCATTGGTGAAAAGCAATTGGGGTTCACTTTGTTTGAGAGGTGAATGCAATTCACGGAAACTTTCCTCGGCTTTTTCATAGAGTTTTTGGATCTTTTCGAGAGTGGTCGTTTCATCTTGTACAAAAACAATGGTTTTCTTTCCAATAAAGTCTAAAAAAGGCTGCCGTTTTTCTTCAGTGGTTTTATCCGATACATTTGGCATGATTTGTACCTGTCTTACTTTTTCAACAGTCAACTGTGTTTCGATGTCAAAAAGCCGGATACTCTCAATTTCTTCACCAAAAAACTCAATACGATAAGGAAGGTCATGGCTATAAGAATAAATGTCTATGATGCCACCCCTCACGGCAAATTCACCCGGCTCGGTGACAAAATCTGTTTTTTGAAACTGGTATTCAAACAATACTTCATTTAAAAAGTCCAGAGATAGTTTGTCCCCTTGTTGAATTTTAAAGATGCTTCGGTTTAATTCAGCTTTGGTCATGACTTTCTCAAAAAGTGCATCCGGATAGGTAATAATCAATGCTGGTTTTTTGCGAGAATTGATGCGATTTAAAACCTCTGTTCGGAGTAAGATGTTTACATTATCTGTTTCCTCAATTTGATAGGGACGGCGGTAGGAACCGGGAAAGAAAAGTACACTTTCTTTATCTTTGGTGAGTTGTTCCAAATCATTCAAGTAATAAGCAGCTTTTTCTTTGTTTTCAAAAATGAGCAAGAGGGGTCTGTCAATTTTTTTAAAGAGTACACTCATAACAAAAGAAAGCGCACTACCCATTAATGGTTCAATTTGGATGCGTTTTTCTCCTGATGAGATATACTTGGCCAATTGTGTAATGAGCTCCGCAGATTGATAGGTAGCAAGTAAATTTTGTAAACTCAAGGACGGTTTTTTTAGAAGTTTTCTCGTAGTAGGTGCGAAGTATTGGCTTGTGAAGTAGGCATGATCAATATATCGTTAATAGTGACATGTGCCGGCCTATTAATGACAAACCATATCGTTTCGGCAATATCTTTTCCTGTGAGAGGTTTCATATCTCGATAGACCTCATCAGCTTTCTCCCGATCACCTTTATAGCGTACAACGGAGAACTCTGTTTCCACCATCCCGGGTGCTATGTTGGTCACTTTTATATGATAAGGGAGTAGATCTATACGCATGGCTTTAGACAAGGCATCCACGGCATGTTTGGTGGCACAGTATACATTACCTTTAAGATAAACTTCTTTGCCGGCAATGGAAGCTATATTGATGATATGTCCTGATTTTTTCTTTTTCATACCAGGTAAAATAGATTTAGTGACATGCAACAGACCTTTTATATTGGTATCGATCATCCGATTCCAATCATCTAAATCTCCCTCGTCAATAGAATCTGCACCAACAGCCAATCCTGCATTGTTGACCAGTACATCAATATCTTGCCATTCTTTTGGCAAACCTCCTAAAACCTCCCTAACTTCATTATATTGTCTGATGTCAAAAGTCAAAGCAAGTACAGGTGATTGATATTTTTCGTTAAGTTTTGTTTTTAAGGCTTCCAGTCTTTCTTTTCGTCGACCGGTTATGATGATACGGTAATTATTTTCTGCTAAAATATATGCAGTGGCTTCTCCTATTCCGGATGTGGCGCCTGTGATGAGTGCGGTTTTCATTTATATTAGACTTTAGATATTAGACATGAGATATAAGATCTGAGATGTAAGACATTTATCGAGTATGTGTTAAATTATAAACTTGATCGGGTTGATCGGTAAAAACCCCGTCTATTCTATTGGTCAAGATGAATGCTTTTAATTTAGTTTTCCAATTAGACATAACATCCGTTCGTAAGGTGTAGGCATGGATAAAAAGTCCTTTTTTTCTTGTATTTTCAACAAATTTATTATCTTTTAATAAACTTAGTGAAGGCCCAATACCCTGTGCGTATTCACTGATAATTTCTAAACTATCTTTTTCATGTTCAAACTCCATTAATTGAACTAAAGTTAATTTTGACTTTAAATGATTTCTTATTCTTTTGTTTTCTTGAAAATCAAAACATTGTAAAATGCAATTTGAATTATTATCCTTATAGCCATAAGCTGCTAATACTTCCAATACTATTTTGGAGATATCTTTTCCTTCTGTGCGATGAAATGCAGGTTCTTTGATCTCGGGATAGAGGCCAATATCTTTACCGGTACTTTGATTTAAACCTTGTATCAATTCGATTTCATCTTGAAAAGTATGCAACTTAAAATGCGATTTGTCTATAGGAAACCTATCCGGGAAAACAGGTTTACCTGTTTGGTAGTCAAAGCGCTCAGTCACATTTAGTTTTTGTAATTCTTCCCAGGTAAAATCAATCACATAGTACCTACCATCCACTCTTTTTCTCTTGGGAAATACCTCTTTTACATTTGTTACTGCATCAAGGTGAATATCATGAATTACTATGGGTACATTATCCTTTGACAGTACAATATCTTGCTCGATATAATCGGGTTGCATGGCATAGGCCATAGCTTTGGCTTCCAATGTATGTTCCGGTAAGTAACCCGATGCACCTCGGTGGGCAATGATCACTAATTCTTCCATTTTTTCAGGTTTTAGTGTACAAGAAAAAGTCGACAAAAAGAGTAAAAAGATTAAATATTTGTACATTATAGGTCTTAATTCAAATTTCTTTTTTCTACAAAAAACTTATTGATCATTTGGGCACATTCTTCTTCTAAAACACCTCCGGTTACTTTAGTCTTAGGGTGTAGGGTAGTTTGAAAGTGTTGGTAACCTCTTTGCGAATCAGCAGCCCCAAAAACGATACGTCCTATTTGAGTCCAATAAGAAGCGCCGGCACACATCTGGCAGGGTTCTAAGGTGACATAAAGGGTACATTTATCTAAATATTTACCTCCGAGATAAGCTGCCGCCGAGGTATAAGCCTGCATTTCGGCATGAGCCGTAACATCGGTCAGGGTTTCCGTTAAGTTATGTGCACGGGCAATGATAGCCTGATCAAAAACAATGACTGCTCCCACGGGGACTTCATCTTTATCATAAGCTTTTTGCGCTTCTAAGAGTGCCTGTTTCATAAAATATGTATCGTCAAATTGCATGGGTATTAAATTTGACCTCAAATCTACATAAGAAATATGAGAAACCAAGAAAACAAAACAGTCTTAATTATTATAGATTCCTCGTCGTTTCGCTTCCCTCGGAATGACAATATATTTTTAACGAACAATCAACTTTCTTTGTATTTGTTTTTTACCGGAAGTAATTACGCAGTAGTAAATGCCGGCTGCGGTTTCTTTCATATCAAGTGCGTTTCCCGCTTCCATCCATTCAGTTTTGAGGTGCTGTCCTTGGCTGTTGTACA
This sequence comes from Flavobacteriaceae bacterium, assembly GCA_024763365.1. Classification (GTDB taxonomy): domain Bacteria; phylum Bacteroidota; class Bacteroidia; order Flavobacteriales; family Flavobacteriaceae; genus DQTL01. Next base: position 1,790 of record JANTFO010000095.1, on the reverse strand, counting down.
CTTCAACTTTGAGTTTTTCAAAAGAATTCCAATTGAAATAGAAGAGGTCAGATGAAGGATTGGGGTAGATACTCAGTTCTGTTAATAATGTTTCCTCAGTATTGACGGTTGTATTATCAATAAAATGAACTTCAAAACGATCATTGTTTATACCAACTTCATCATCTAAAATGGTGAATGAATAGCCGTTGGCATCTAATTCGACGAGTGAATTTGTTTTTTTGTCTTTTAGATAAACTTTTTGTGTGTCACTGAAAACACCTTGAGTCTTACTTAAGTTAATTTGATAAACTCCGGGGCTTTGGGTTTCTAAGCCCAGCGGAATGATTTTATTCATTTTGAAAGGAGCTAGACCTTGTATGATTAAACGATCATTAGAGTTGGGTGCTAAACTGTAAAAATCAGGTTCATCAATTAGCGGTGCCCTGTCAGAATCGTATTGATTCACACTATCGTCGCCACCTTGTAAGAAAACTAAGGCTATTTGCCGGAACAATCCATTATTTTGCGTCATATTGAGCCAAAAGGCATCTTTTTCTTGCTCCTTGGACTTAAAAAAAGTGTCGTTATTGCTGAGTTCACGCATACCGTTATTGAAATATAAGGGAGCTTCTTGTAAGGCTTCGAGAAATACAGATTGGCAAGATGCCCAATAACGGGTGGGCGCCAATGAACCTGCACCACCATTTGATGCGGTTCCTATATCCGTAGCAATATTATAAATAGCATAATCGGCAATGGTAAAATTGTATGCCCATGGGCCACCTCCGGCAGTAATATTCGTATCGTGTGACCAGAATTGAACAGTCGAACTAATTACAGGATTGCCTCCGGGATTGTTTAAGGGATCGTTATAGATTGTTTGTAAATCAATCGCAGAAGGGTAGGGGTTGCCAACGAGATTTTCATTGTCAAAATTATCAGTGTCACTATTGTCAAACACTAAGGGAAAAGTAACTTCACCATTGTTGATAGCCGTATCCTCAAAAAAGACACTTTGCACTAAGTGGTCGGCAAAACTAGTATCAAAAGGAAAATCAGCACCTGCACCCATGGCTATGTAGCCTTTACCGGGTGTCATAGAGCCGGTAGTAGGAATCCAATCGTCAAATTCGTCATCGAAATGATCTACCGGATTATCATCGTTAAAATTGGCGGTGTCAAACCAATAAATCCGATCGGGCGGACTGCCTTGGCTAGCATTGGTAGTACCTCCGGTATTCCCGGAATCATTCAGTGAAGAATTATTGATAAAAGCATCTAGAACGGTTTCATTAGGAACTGGAGAGGACCAAAAAGTATAATCATATTCGGTATAGGGTCGTGTAGATTTATGAATACGATAAGTCCCCGAACCTGTATTAACGGCATCATCGTTCCATTGTACGATTGAGCCTTCGTTTGCCACTTCAAGCGTACCATTCATGTCTACATTATCCGTAATTTCAATGTATTCACCGGCAGGAATAGTGATTGTATTTCCGGAATTAACAATCATAGAACAACAAGTAAAATTAGTGGTTGTTGTATAATTACCATTGATAATGGCGGTAGTAAATTCATCTGGTGTGCCATCACTCCAGTTAGCGCCATTCCAGGTAGTGGTAATATTAGGGTCGCAGAGTTTGATATTGAGGGTGTAATCTTCTACTTCACCATCAAAATCTGTAAAACAAGATGTAGGATAACTATAATATTTTGAAATAACTCTTAACCTTGTTGAACCCAATTTTGCATCTAAGGGAACAATTAGACTTAAAGGGGAATTATTGGTTTCACCATCACTAGTG
>JANTFO010000094.1 GCA_024763365.1 Flavobacteriaceae bacterium | reverse complement strand
GTTTTGACAATTCATCCACCAAAAATGACAATTCAGTTTATTTCTTTTGGTTGTTTATACCCCTTCCGTCACTTTTGCACTGTAATTATATGTCTAACCTAAAACTTATTAATCATGACACGTATTATTATCACCTTAGTTTTTAGCCTATTAGCGCTCCTAAGTTTTGCACAAGAGCAAAACATATCAAAGCAGAACAATTCTGAAATAACATTACAAGTAAAGATTAACAGAACCAGCTCCAATGAAGGAAAAGTTTACTACGCACTCTACGATTCTCAAAAAGGATTTAATGAAAAACAGCCCTTTCAGGTGGCACAGAGTGAAATTACTGGAAATAAAACACAAGTAAGCTTTGAAAACATTCCTAACGGTACTTATGCAATCATCTGTTACCACGATACCAATGACAATCAACAGTTGGATTTTGAAGGGTACATGCCTATTGAAGATTTTGGGGTATCCAACAATCCCTTATTGATGGGACCACCTACCTATGAAGCAGCAAAATTTAAAGTTGATGGAAAAGATTTAGCATTAGAAATTAAATTTCAATAATTTTAGCCCTTATGAATATGCTTCTAATCATCATAGCTTCTTTGATCTTTTTTGCGTCTGAAATGTCATTGCTGATCGTTAAAAAATCAACAGCCGTAAAAAATAATGACAAGTATTCTCTACTTCTCTTTTGGATTACTATTCCTTTGAGTATCAGCCTTGGCTTCTTTCTGGCTAACTATCATGAATGGAATCAATTACAGCAAATTATAGCTATCATGGGATTAGTTGTATTCGTCACAGGATTGATCATCAGATGGGTATCCATTATACAACTAAAAAAAGAATTTACAGTGAATGTAAGTATTCAAAAATCTCATGAGTTGAAAACGGACGGCATATACAAATATGCAAGACATCCCAGCTATTTTGGTTTATTATTAGTCGTTTTTGGCCTGGCATTAGGGATGAATAGCGTCTGGTCACTACTGGTAGTTGTAATTCCTATTTACTTAGCACTACGTTATAGAATTAAAGTTGAAGAAACTATCCTTTTCGAGCAATTCGGCAAAGACTATCAAAAATATTATATGACGACTTCAAGCATGTTTCCTTTTAGATTAAAAAAATAAAAAGTGAATTTTATAAAAAAGATAGGGCCCATTTTTATCATAGCGATTGTCATCTACTTGTTTGATACAATCCGCATGGTATCAATAGGTAACTACCATCCCAATAACGGTACAGACGAACTCATCAAATTTAGCATCTATTTGATGTACAGTGCGGTGATAGGCTATGCAAACTTCTGGGTTGTAGCATACTTAAGTAAAAAAATACCCTGGGAGGTCAATCCTAAAAAAAGAGCCATCTATGGCATTATTGGAGCCGTTTTGGCCTCATTGGCCGCTATTATTTTCATTAGGATCATCACTGAAATGATTATTGACGGTAAAAGCTTGACAGAATTTATCGCAAACGAATCTGTATTTATTTATATATACACGCTTTTGATCACGCTCATTGTCGTATTGATTTTTTATGTCATTAATTTCTATAAAGCACTGACTAAAAATATACTACAGGAACAGCAAAGTATCTTAAAGACAGAAACTGCCAAATATGAGACACTAAAAAGCCAGATAGATCCTCATTTTTTGTTTAATAGCCTAAATGTACTCAGCGCACTGATAGCGGAAAATCCTGATAAAGCGGAGGATTTTACAGCCAAACTTTCCAAAGTTTACCGGTATGTTTTGGAACAAAAAGAAAAGAATCTTGTCAATCTTTCAGATGAATTAGCTTTTGCCAAACAATTTTTGGAACTGCTACAAATGCGATTTGAAAATGCCCTTATATTTTCTTTTCCTAAAGACAAAGCATTAAACCAATATAAAATCGCGCCATTATCCTTACAGATTTTATTGGAAAACGCTGTAAAACATAATGTAGCATCTAAAAGCCTACCATTGGAAGTGAAAATTGAAATTATACAAGGGGTCCTTAGGATTTCCAATAACCTTAATCCGAAAAAACTTTTACAGAAAAGCTCTAAAAAAGGCTTGCGTAATATTATTGAACGTTATGCCTTGTTCACTAATAAAAAAGTTCAGATCGAAAAAACTAATACCCATTTTATCGTACAATTACCTTTATTAACACATCAAACCAAAGCCATGAATACAATACATAACTTCGATAAAAAAGACAAATATGAAAAAGCCAAAGAACGCGTGCAAGAAATAAAAGGTTTCTATTCAAATCTGATTTCTTACGTTTTTGTCAATGCTTTTTTAATCTATGTAAACTACCGTACGGGTTGGGATCACAAATGGTTTGTCTTCCCATTGTTTGGCTGGGGAATCGGCCTTTTCTTTCACTATTTAAACACTTTTGATAAAAACCCATTCTTAAGTAAGGATTGGGAAAGAAGAAAGATCAAAGAATTGATGGAAGAAGATGAAAGAGAATTATGGGAATAATATACGGATTGTTATTTTTGTAATATGTTAAAAACACTAATTATTGAAGACGAAAGCCCGGCGGCCCGAAGGCTGGAAAGATTACTACAAGACTTGGATTTTGAGGTTGTTGCTAAATTACAAGGAGTCTATGAAAGCATCGATTGGTTTCAACGTAATCCTCACCCCAATTTGATTTTTGTTGACATCCAACTATCGGACGGACTTTCATTCGATATCTTTGAAAAAATCGATATAAATAGTGCCGTTATCTTTACCACAGCTTATGACCAGTTTACGCTGAAAGCCTTTAAATTAAACAGTATTGATTATTTACTAAAACCCATTGATAAAGAAGAGCTCAAACAAGCCGTTAGTAAATTCAAGAAACTACGCAAAACACCTGCCGGGCAAATAGAAGCTATCAAAGAGCTACTTTTAAAACAAAATAACCATCAAGAACGCTTCAGTGTACAGATAGGCCAGCGCATAATGATTATCGAAACCAAAGATATAAGTATTTTTTACAGCCGGGATAAAGGCACTTATGCAAAAGTCAAATCCGGAAAAGACTATCTGTTAAGCGACAGTTTAGAAAATATCTCCCAAAGTTTAGACGCTTCTTCCTTCTTCAGGATAAGCCGAAAATTCATTATTAATATAACTGCCATTAAAGATATCATCTCTTATACGAATAACCGTCTAAGAATAAACCTCAATTCAGATTTTGATGAAGAGATCATAGTGAGCAGGGAAAAAGTCAAAGAATTTAAAAAATGGTTGACGGCACAATAATGCAAAATTTTTACTAAACGAGCTGTATTTCTAATAGATAGGTCAAATATATTTTGTAAATTTGCACTCCTTTTTACGAGCGCAGATAGATAAAGGGTTTCTAGTTTATAAAATATATTAATCGCTCTTGCTTCTAATATCGTAATAACTATCTGATTAACAGCAAGATACAATTATTTGACTATGTCAAAATTACAAGAAAAAATCGAATTTTACTCAGAAGAAGCCAAAAAATTAGGCATCACTTTAAATGACGAACTTTTCGCATTGGTGACCAAAGGATTAGGCCCTTCTATTTACAAACAAGATGCTGAAGTCGTTTCCTGCTCCAGCGAAGATGAACTAAAGACTGTAAAAAAGAATTTCCTGATCAAGAAGTTAGGCTTAGAGGATGATGAAAAACTAGATGAAGCCATCAAGGAAGTTTGTGCACAATTAGGCACATCCAACAAAAATAAATACCGCGCTTTATTCTATTACTTATTGGTAGATAAGTTTAATAAAGCAGATATTTATATTGATAATACTTCGGAAACTACTAAAGATGAAGAAGAACCCAAAACAACCGAAAAAGAAGTTGTAGAAGAAAAAGTAGTACTCGAAACCAAATCAGAAAAGGAAGAGGAAGAGGTAAAGGAAGACGATGAAGAAGAGGCTAAAAAAGAATCCATAGATATTACTGTGAAGGATAATGAAGATAATGAGGATAATGAGGAAACGCTTGATCCGATTAATATCCATGAAGAAGAAGCTCAAGTAGTACAAGATCCTGCAGAGTTTTTAGAAAATTTTGATTGGCATAAATATGAAGAAGGTATTGAAGAAGTAGACGAATCCCATCTCAAAGAATTTGAAAAAGCCCTGGAAGGAACTTTAGGTTTTGTTCAAGAACGTGAAGTGATCGAAGGTAAAGTGATCCGCATGACAGATCGTGAAGCCATCATCGATATCAATTCAAAATCTGAAGGCGTTATTTCACTTAACGAATTTAGATACAACCCACACCTTAAAGAAGGTGACACTGTTGAAGTACTGGTAGATAAAAGAGAGGATAGCACAGGACAATTAGTATTATCCCACAGAAAGGCCCGTGTCATCAAAGCTTGGGATAGAGTAAATCACGCACATGACACCGGTGAAGTAGTAACTGGATTTGTTAAATGTCGTACACGTGGTGGTATGATCGTAGATATATTTGGCATTGAAGCTTTTCTACCCGGCTCTCAAATAGACGTAAAACCTATCCGTGATTACGACCAATATGTTGAAAAAAACATGGAATTCAAGATTGTTAAAATCAACCAAGAATTCAAAAATGTTGTGGTCTCTCACAAAGTATTAATAGAAGCTGACCTAGAAGAACAAAAGAAAGAAATCATCGGCCAATTGGAAAAAGGTCAAGTTCTCGAAGGTGTCGTGAAAAACATTACATCTTATGGTGTATTTGTTGATCTAGGTGGTGTAGATGGATTGATCCATATTACTGACCTATCATGGAGCAGGGTTTCACACCCTAATGAAGTGGTTGAATTAGATCAAAAGATCAATGTGGTTATCTTAGATTTCGACGAAGACAAATCACGTATCCAACTTGGACTAAAACAACTTTCTGAACATCCTTGGGATGCGCTTGATGCTAACTTAAAAGTGGGCGACCGCATCAAAGGCAAAGTAGTTGTGATAGCTGATTACGGTGTGTTTGTAGAAGTAGCTGAAGGTGTAGAAGGTTTAGTTCACGTTTCTGAAATGTCTTGGTCAACCCATTTACGTTCCGCTTCTGACTTTGTTAAAGTAGGAGATGAAATTGAAGTAGAAGTATTGACACTTGACAGAGAAGAACGTAAGATGTCATTGGGTATGAAACAATTATCCAAAGACCCATGGAGTGATATTCAAGACAAATATCCAGTAGGATCCGTTCATGTTGGAAAAGTAAGAAATTACACTAATTTCGGTGTCTTTGTAGAACTGGAAGAGGGTATTGATGGACTCGTATATATTTCTGATCTTTCCTGGACTAAGAAAATCAAGCATCCATCTGACTTTGTAAATGTTGGTGATGAATTGAGCGTCAAAGTTCTTGAATTGAACATCGAAGAACGAAAACTTAATTTGAGCCACAAACATACAGTAGAAAATCCTTGGGATACCTATGAAGAAAACTACAGCGTAGGCTCTTCAAAAACCGGTACTGTCAAAGAAAAAGTGGATAAAGGTGCCATTGTCTTATTTGATGATAAAGTTGAAGCTTTTGTCCCAGGACGCCATATGACCAAAGAGGATGGTTCTAAGCTTGACAAAGGTGAAACTGCAGAATTTATGGTATTGGAATTCAGCAAAGAATACCGTAAGATAGTAGTTTCTCACACGGCTACCTATAAAAAAGAGGAAGAGAAAGCCGTAAAAGAAGCCGCCAGAAAAATGAAAGAAGCAGACCCAACTACGCTTGGTGATGTAAATGAACAATTGGCAGCCCTTAAAAAAGAGATGGAAAAAGGAAAATAGTATTTCCTTTCTTAATAATAAAATCCCTGTCAGCTTCATGCTGACAGGGATTTTTTATGTCATCTCACCCTGAACCTGCCTGGCAGGCTGGCTTGTTTCAGGGGAGAAATCTACTAATCTCCTTTTTTGATTTACAAAAGAAAAAACCTAACAGGTTTTTAAAACCTGTTAGGTTTCACGAAAAAAAGGCAAGCGATCTACATCACACCGCTACGACCTAATACCCTTGCTGCGTTCCCGCCCTGGGGGATTCAAAGGGAGCTGGTTGTGTAGGACTTGCCTTAGATGTGCAAAGATATCACTTTTTAAGATATTTCAAATGCTCCAAAGCTTCTAAATGTTATAAGAATGCTAAAAATGAGCAGTTTTTCCCCCTTTT
>JANTFO010000093.1 GCA_024763365.1 Flavobacteriaceae bacterium | reverse complement strand
GCAAATAATCCGGCCACTGTTCCGGGCACTCCAACAGATAACGCTCCTAATGTGCTAGCATCCTTGATAATCTGTCCTTTTTCATTTAAATACATGTCTTCTGTAGCTTTCAATGGCGCTTTTTCTCTATAATCTAATGCGCCAAATTCACCATTTTGAGTTCTATAAACCAAAAAACCACCACCCCCAATATTACCTGCAAAAGGATAAGCTACACAAAGGGCCAGATCTGTTGCGATCATAGCATCAAAAGCATTGCCACCTTTTTTTAGGATACTTACCCCAATCTCTGAAGCTTCTTTTCGGGCACTAACAACCATAGCTGAATCAGTAATCACACCTGATATCTTTTTAGTGTGATCTATGGTGTTTTGCTGACAACTTATAAATATATTTCCCAGTAAAGAAAATATAAGAAAATGAATTAGTTTTAGTCTATTCATCTTGGTAATTTTTTATAAATTGGGTAGTAAAGTCTATAAGTTCCGGGAAAAATTCTCTAAAATGCAAATCTAAAACATCATGATGCTCTATAAGATCATTGACACCTAATTGCAAGGGTATTTGATGTTTAATACGTTTTTCCATGCCACCGAGTACTTTTTTTAATCCTACAAAACTCCTATAATTTTTAAACCAATGATTTTGCGTTAGACTATACCTGAATTGCATTATCTCTTCGGGTAGTTGTATGTCAGTATTCATTAAATTTTTATAAAAATCTTGGGTAAATTCTTCTAAGTTTAGATTTGAATATTTAGACCAGTGAAGGCTTAAATAATAATCGTAAAAAATATCGATTAAGATGCCCGAATAATGGCCAAATACAGGAGACAATTGCTTTTTACTCTTTCTAACTACCGGATGTGTATCGGTAAAAGTATCTATTTGACGATGTAGTAAGATGCCTTTTTTTACCTGCTCCCTATAATTTTCATAATCCTTCCCCTTTATGGCATCTCCTATAAAATTACCAATTTGAACTTCAGGTTCGTCACCAGACAGAAAGATATGTGCTAGATAATTCATCTTATACAATAAAAAATCTACCTGAATGTTCGGGTAGATTTTATAGCATATTTTATTGTTTTATTAATTATTCAACATCACAGGCATAACCAGCATCAGAATCTCTTCACCTTCTTCTTTTCCGTCCATAGGTGTTAAAATACCAGCTCGGTTAGGCACCGACATCTCTATTAATATTTCCTCAGAAGATAAATTAGACAACATCTCCAATAAAAAACGGGAGTTAAAACCTATTTGCATGTCCTCTCCTTCGTAATTACAGGTGAGCCTTTCATCCGCCCTGTTGGAGAAATCCACATCCTCTGCAGAAATATTTAATTCAGTACCTGCCATTTTTAGGCGAATCTGATGTGTTGATTTACTGGAAAAAATAGACGCCCTACGTACAGAGTTTAAAAAAGAAGCTCTGTTGACAATCAATTTATTTGGATTTTCCTTAGGTATAACAGCCTCATAATTAGGGTATTTACCATCTATCAAACGACATGTAAGCGTCACATTGTCAAAAGTGAACTTGGCATTGGTTTCGTTATACTCAATAGTCACATCACTTTCTGCTGTAGGCAAAATTCCTTTTAAAATATTTAAAGGTTTCTTAGGCATAATAAACTCTACACTGTCATCAGCTTTGAGGTCATGGCGTACATATTTAACTAATTTATGCGCATCTGTCGCCACAAAAATGAGTTTTTCAGGGCTAAATTGAAAAAATACCCCACTCATCATAGGGCGCAAATCGTCATTGCCTGCTGCAAAAACAGTATGCATGATGGCCGCAGCTAAAACTTCGCTACTCAAGACAGTTGTACCCGGAGATTCTAGTGATTGCGTTTGAGGAAAATCTTCTCCGTTATAAAAGGCCATATCGTATTTACCATGATCAGCACTGATTTCTACTGTATGTTTATTTTCATTAATGATAAAAGTCAAAGGCTGCTCCGGAAATGTTTTGACAGCATCCAATAATAAACGTGCATTTAATGCGATAATGCCTTCATATTCAGATTGTACTGAAATAGTACTACTCATGATGGTTTCTATATCGGAGGCAGTAATTTTTAATTCGTTTTCCTTTAATTCAAATAAAAAATTATCCAGAATTGGCAAGGTATTATTGGTATTGACGACTCCTGCCAAAACTTGTAATTGTTTTAATAATTGTGAACTTGAGACAATAAACTGCATGTAAGTATTTTTTATGTAGGGCAAATTTAAGTAAAAAATTGAAGTATTATTAAAAAAACATCATAAGTAGCTGATAAAGTATAACCAAATAATGATCATTTTTTTCCAAAGAAAGTGACCAAAACAAAAATTTATCTTTAATTTGCCTCTTATTCTAAAAACTATTTTATTATGTATACACATATTGCCATTAGCTCAAAAGATAAAAAAAACATTACCGGACATGCCGGAAAATGTAATCATTTCTTTGTTTTTAAAGTTGATAAAAATGCCAACATCATTAGAGAAAATCTAACCTTAGAAAAAGGTAATTTACTTCACGACGCACTACACGGAACCAATGATGATCATCCACTTTTTAAGATGGATATTATATTAACACAAAGTGTTGGCCAGAGTGCAATTGACAAACTAGAATCCAAAGATATCAAAGCCTATATTATTCGTGAAACCGATCCTGATATAGCCATCCATAAATTGATTAAAGGCACCCTGGAAGCCATGGCTCCGGCAGCGCATCAACATCATCATGATCACGGTCATGACCACCACCATGGGCATGCCGGGTGTACTTGTGGTAAACACAGTCATTAAATAAAACTTAGCGTTTAATTAACTTCAGAACACCTGACCCGTTAGAGTTAATACTTTGATTATCAAATATTTTTATTATTTTAATAGGATTTAAGAATGAACCCATAATATAAGGGAAGAGGTCACTATATATTTTAAAGCAAAGCTTTACAAATAACTGAATTAGTGTTTCTTAAATTCACCTAACTCATTGTTTTTCCTGCCCCCATTTGTTAGGGGTCACATGGTTGAGAGACAAAATACTATGTAATACCAAAAAGAGCAAATATTTGGTATAAAAATCTAATATTCAGTAATTTAAGTTCATTTAAACATTTGATTTCCTAACACCATACTGTTTTATTAGCGAATTCAATTATCCCTATGTGTCAGTAAAGTAGAAAATTGCAGTGTTCTAACTTTTTAATGATTATTCATGACTTTAGCAATTGGGATCATCTTAATTCCTTAAGGGTCAGGTATTCTGAAGTTAATTTTCTAATATTTGTTGAGCTTGTCTAAGCATTTGATATTAATTTATTGCTCCGTAGGAGCATTCTGTCTGTAGCATCATAGATCCGTTCTATTTGTAGCCCCATCGGGGCGACCTATTAATCTATCCATTCAAATAAATATTTTTCGTTATAATCAATTTCAAATTTTTTCAAAAAATCAAGATATTCCTCTTTAAAGGTTTTCTTTTTATGATGTTGCTCTTGGTTTAAAATATAATTTATCACATTATCTATATGGCTTTTGGAATATGAAAATGCACCAAAGCCTTCCTGCCAACTAAATTTTCCTTTTACCCAATTATTATCAGAAATAAATTTTGATGAGCCTGCTTTTATGTCTCTTGTTAAATCTGAAACGGAAATGTTTGGTTTCATACCCACAAACAAATGGATATGGTCAGGCATTGCGAAAACGGATAATAATTTTTGATTTCGTTTGGTTACAATACCGGTAATATATTTGTGCAATTCTTCACGGTGTTGTTTGGAGATTAGGTTTTGCCTTCCGTTTACTGTAAAAACAATTTGAATGTATATTTGCGAATAGGTATTTGCCATAATTTGTTTTGTTATTAAAGGGGCGCTCCGCTGGGGCTAATCATATTTTGTTATTTTATGCTACAAACAGGCTTGCTCCTATGGAGCTTTTTTTTAGTTACTTTCTTTTTATAATGATTATTCATGACTATAGAAATTGGATTCACCTTACTTCCCTAAGGGGCAGGTGTTCTGAACTTTGTCAGGATTCGTATTTTGACAAAGTTATTTAGTTCCAATTTTTGGCGATCCAAAAAACACCCACTCCTATCGCCAACACCCCACTCCAGAATTGTAGGTTTTTATAAAAGGCTGTAGGTTGATGTGTTTGAGGTACTTTTTTGTCCAACATGCCAATTAGAAAGGTATAAAACATCATAGCCAGTACCACACCAATTCCGAAACCGAAAATGTATTGTAAGGATTCAAAATTTGAGTCAAAGCCTAAAACCGGCAATAAGAGTACAAAATGAGCAATCCCTGCAAAGCCATGAACAATACCTATTCCCAGTGAAGCGAAAGTTTGTTGCTTGCCATTTGCTACATGCTGATGTTCGTGATGTGTATGATGATGGCTGTGTTTATGGATATGGATCATGCTTTGCTCATCTGAATCATGTGTATGAGGATGGATATGCTGTTTTTGTTTATTATACATCCTATAGAAAGCCCAAAGTCCTAAAAGAATAAGTATCAAACCTACCAATTGCTCAGATCGATTTGAGATGGCTTCAATAGGTATAAAAGACCTAAAGAAATAAAAAAGTAACCCGATGAGCAACATCCCGATCAAATGACCTATTCCCCAAAGCAAACCAACTATCCAATGTTTTTGGTTACGTTCAAAAACCAAAGGTGTTACCGCCGCCAAATGATCCGGTCCTGTCAATACATGTACTAAGGCTGCTGTTAATCCGAGAATAAAAGGTAATTCCATAATTGTTTTTTTAGTTTATTGAGTAATAGTTATGGGTTAATAGGAATTATATAAACAATACTATCAGCATATTCTGGGCAATTGTTCTCCTACCGGCATATGCACCACTCGTTTTCCACCCATAGGGTTGTTAATCAAAACTTTACCCGCATGTTCTTGAACTACTTCTCCAATGACTGCCGCATTTTTTCCGGCCTCAAAATGCTGTAAGGTTTTTATGGCTTCTTCGGCTTTATCTGCCGTAATAAAGCACATAAAAATACCTTCATTAGCAGAATACAACGGATCCAAACCAAGTATTTCACAAGCAGCCCTCACTTGCTCATCCACCGGAATACTTTCATCATGAAGGTCAATACCCAAATTGCACTCTGAAGCAATTTCATTAAGTGTTGCTGCTACACCACCCCGGGTGGGGTCTCTTAATAACTTGATATTTTTGCCAAATTCATCTAACAACCTGACAGTTAGTTCGTTTAAATTTTGTGTGTCACTTTCTAAGGTAGTTTCAAATTCCAATCCCTCTCTTACAGACAAAATGGCTGTACCATGTGTGGCTACCTGTCCACTGATAATCAATTTGTCCCCGGGCTTAATTCTATCTATATCTATATTAGCCTTGGGATGTAATAGGCCAATACCAGTGGTATTAATAAATATTTTATCTCCTTTACCCTTATCCACCACTTTGGTATCACCGGTTACGATCTGTACACCGGCTTTTTCGGCAGCATATTTGATTGAGACCAAAATATCCCAAAACTCTTTGATAGGCAAGCCTTCTTCAATAATAAAACTCAATGAAAGATATTTTGGAACAGCCCCGCACATAGCAACATCATTGACAGTTCCATTGACAGCTAAATCCCCAATATCACCACCGGGAAATATAATAGGAGAAACCACAAAACTATCCGTTGAAAAGGCCAATTTACCATGGTCTAATTTTAGAATCGCTCCGTCGTGGTGTTTGTCTAACTGCTCATTTTTTAGGATATCAAAAACACCGCTTTGCAATAATTGGTTGGTGAGTAATCCCCCACTGCCATGCGCCAGCGTGATGATGTCAAAATCAAACTTAGGCATGGGACACTGCATATGTAAAAGGCTTTTGGTCATAGGTTGTTATTTGTTAATGGATAATGGATAATGGATAATGGTTAATGGTTAATGGTTTGATATCGTGTAAAAATAGAACAACTTAAAATCCACTTAGCACCTATCTAATACCCACTTAGCGTCTATTTAGCCCCTCCTTTAAAATGATAGTAAGCAGCACATGCCCCTTCCGAACTCACCATGGGGGCACCGAGTGGATTTTGTGGGCTACAATCGGTTGCAAAATAGGGACAATCCGTTGGTTTTTTCTTTCCTTTCATAATCTCTCCGGCTATACAACCACTGTGCTCCTGTACTTTTTCTATGCTATATGCAAACTTTTTATCTGCATCAAATTCTTCAAAATCTATTTTAATACGATAACCACTTTGTGGAATAACGCCAATGCCACGCCAAGTCTGGTCGGTTACTTCAAACACCTGATTGATGATCTTTTGGGCTTCTTTATTTCCTGCTTCTTTGACCATTCTGGTGTATTG
>JANTFO010000092.1 GCA_024763365.1 Flavobacteriaceae bacterium | reverse complement strand
CCGGGATCAGAATTATAGAAATGGTCAGCATTATCAAAAGTAGATTCTCCAGAACCTAAAACTTTGTCCCAAGTATCACCTACATTTGGCGCACCAGGGCCATAGCATAAACCAAAGATACAAAGATTCTCACCTGAGCCATCTCCATTAATCATGCTGACATATTCTAACGTAATTGTTGAGGATGTAGCAGCGTTATTAATCACCACCAAACTTAAATCTGCTTCTGTTCCTGTTTCATTATATCCAAATACATCTCCATCATTAATTGGGGTGCCATCATGCTGTTGCACTGTAAATTGCGCAAAAAGAAGCGGAAATGTAAAAAATGTAAATAGTAAAAAAGTGTAGTATTTTTTCATAAAAAAGTGTGTTTGAATTGTTACTTACTATTGAATTTTGAGGTATTTATGTAATAAATGTTGCAATATACTTATTTTATCAATATGTGTTTGTTAAAAAATACATTAACGAACAATTAATTTTTTAACTAATGAATTATCCTCCCTAGAGATAGACAATAAATAGGTTCCTTTGGGCAAATCTATTTTGACATTGCTCGATGACTTATTAAGTGTTTTCTTAAATACTAAACCTCCCAAAATATTGTATACTTCCAATGAGGTTTTTTCAAAATTATGTTCAATATTTAAAGCTATCAATTCACCACTTTGAACCGGATTCGGATAAACTGAAAATAATTCTTCCTGATGATCAGAAACATCAAGGCTACATGCCATTACTTCAGGGTTAAAACTTTCAGGAAAATTGGCTTCAATATCCGCTATTGTTTCTGTGGGATGCACATTACTATTAATCAAAACATTATTATTGTCAATTAATATACAGGCCGGATAATACATGGGGTCAAAATCATTGGTTACTGCTACACCACCACCATCAATTGTTATAGCAGGAGCCCAATGAAATGATCCTCCAAAAGTCTCTTCAAATTCTAAAACTTGAGAATCTTTATCAGTACCATTCATAGCAATACAAACTAAATCTCCTTCATTACAACCATACTTGTCGTACAATTCGTTAAAAACAGAAATAAAACTTTGACATCCTCCACAGCCTATATAAAAAAAGTCTATAATTACATGTTTGCCTTCAGCAGTGTAGGAATACAAATTGTGCTCTTCTCCAAAAATATCAGTAACAGTAAAATCATTGACCGTATCTCCTTCTCCATAACCATTAATTTGTGACCAACTTACAGGTACCATTAAAACAAGAAATATCAAAAGTGAATATATTTTTTTCATGACGTTAGTATTTAGTTAATAGTTTTTAGTTGTTTAAAATGATGTTGTAATATTACAAGTAATCCCGGTTGCAGCCGGCACATCACGACATACGCCACCTACACATAACAAGCCACCACGTGTACGTCCGTACCGAAGTGCTATACTGGTACGATTTTTATTATAACCCAAACCTGCATTATAATAATGATCTTGGTGATCTTCATTGCCATAATTATACATATCATTGGCAAATATAGACCAATTGGTATTTATATTAAATTCTGCAGTTGCTGCCGCCCAGTTCTTCTTATCCTGTTTTGTCCACAAATGCTGTCCTTCAAACCTAATAGATTGGGTAGGTTTCAATTTATAGGTAGCTTCAGCCACAGCAACATTCAATTTAACAATATCTCCTTTTTCTTCAATAATAGCTTGATTGTAAAAAGCGTTCACATAAGTAAAAATACCTGATAAATTTTTTGAAAACTTCTTTCTTACTTCAAAATTAAAGTCTCTAAAATAAGTATCTCCAATGCCCGCATAATTAACTTCCAACCTTTCAAATTCTGGATTATATTTGGCATCCAGTCCATACCAATTGGCAAAATTTACCGCTAATTTGGTTCCATACTTACCGCCCAGTGCAGATCCTCTTTTAAACTTGTAATACAAATCTATTTGTCCTCCAATTTCACCGGCTTTTTGCTGAGAATTGTTAATACTCAATGCTGATTGAGCCTGATAAACATAAATATTAGTCAATAAATAATCGTGCTGTTTTGTTAAGGCCGGTAAGTAATTTACAATCAACTCATTATAAGTGTTTCCATCTGCTTCCCTATCGGTGTAAAAGTTCATATTTTCTAATCTTCTCAAAGTAGTATTTAAACCAAAACCTTTTGAAGAATAACCTAGTTCAAGCATCAAAGCATTTCCATAAAATAGATTGTTTTCTTTGGCTATATATATATCTTTAGTTTTTACTACTGCTTCAACATTTGAGTAAAAGTTTCCTTTTCCAAACTGTAGCCTTCCGGAATAAGCCTGAGTATCTGGAGAAAAATCGTCTTTAGTACTTTCAAACTCATCATATCTATTAACGATACTTGCACCGACACGAAAATTCGTCTTTTCTGAAGACAGGTCATAATTTATATCAACACCGGATAATTTACCTTGTGAGTAGGTAAAACCTTTACGTTGTTGTCCAAAAAAACCTGCAATATCAAAACGATTACCGGGTTTAAATTTCACATAAGTCCCTATGACAGCATTATTGATTCCCAATTGCCTGTCCTCCCACGACCTGAATACCAACCCATTCCCAAACTGTTTATAGAAGTGACCAAATTTCAATTCAAAAGTGTCATTACTGTATCCGGCATGGTATGTAGCAAAATCAAATTGCCTGTCAAACTCAGGGCTATAATTCAGTAAACTTTGTGGTGCATAAGATTCAAATTGTACCCCCAGGTTTACACCATCAACCGTATAGTCAACTTTAATATAATTGTTAGATCTGAAAGGGTTTTCTTCCTCAAAATCACCAGTCACTTTATCATCAACATAATATTGAGAATTTGACTCAATACCAATACTTAAGTTACCTGTATTTTGAGCATATATTAAAAAAGGAATTGATACAAATAATAAAAATGTATAGTATTTCATGTGTTTATAATTCTGTTTTTTTTTAGGTAACACATGGAACCACCATAATCATATCTCTGTATGTAAAGAGAATTATACATGGTGGTTTCATTGTATGGCTTAGTTTGTCGCAAATATAACGAAATGATTAACTATTGAAAAGAACGGAACTTTTCAAAGAGTTCTTGCTCACTTCCAGGGGTATAACCCGTATGAGAATAGAGAATTTTACCATCTTTTACAATAAACGTCACCGGAGGATTGGCTACATTCATTGCCCTTTTAAGTGCTTGATTTTCATCAAGAAGAATTTCATACTCCCATCCTTTTCCATTGACCATTGGTTTTACTCTGGACTTGGTTCTAGCATCATCCACAGATACTGCTATCAGTTCAAAATCCATTTCATCTTGCAAATCCACATATTCCTCTGCAATCGCGTCTAATTCATTGATACAGGGCACACACCAAGTTGCCCAAAAATCGATCACGATGAGTTTATCTTTACTCAATTCTTTGATGGAGACTACTTTTCCATCAAAATTTTTCAATTGAATATCCGGCAACATTTCTTGTGCTTGTGTGTAAAGTATCGAAAGGGTATATAAGAAAAAGAAGATATTTTTCAACATGGAATAAAAATTAAATTTTGTTTTGGTAAAATTATTATTTCTTTAATAAGAATGCAATATTAATGAAATTTATATATTTGCGATAAGCATTATCTATCAATTTCTATTCCAAACTTATGAATTTTAGGCTTTATATTCTTTTACTCAGCGTTTTTTCTTTTTTCTATTCTTGCAATAACGAAGATATTGATGAGATTACAGAAATTAGACTAGAAACCCCCATTATTCAAAATTTATTAAATCAGGATTTTTCTTTTTCTGTTAAAGGCAATAATTCTGAAGATATTACTGATAAAGCAACTATCACCGTAAATGGAGAAGTTATTGAAGGTGCTATATTTAGCTCTTCAGAGATTGGCTATTTTGAGGTTCAAGCTATTTATGAAGAGATGGAAAGTAATATTATAGAAATTGAAGTTGTTGCACCATCAGCTTATGTACAAAATGTATTAGTTGAAGATTATACAGGTACCTGGTGTGTAAATTGCCCCAGATTAAGTTATGCTATAGCGCATTCTAAGGAAGTTTCCGATAAAGTTGTATCCGTTGGAGTCCACGCTTTTGATGAAATGGAAATGGAAGGCTATCAAGTGCTAACTGATGAATTTAGCATTAATAATTATCCTACCGGAATAGTCAATAGAGATATTATCTGGCCATTTCCTGAAGATAACTTCTTGAACACAGCAACAGACCTCACAGGTTTTGATGCTGATTTAGGATTGTCAATTAATTCTTCCATAACCAATTCAATTGTAAATATGAATATCGAAATTGGTTTTAATGCTGATTTCGAGACACCACTAAATTTAGTTGTTTATTTAGTAGAAAATGGTTTAATATATGACCAACGCAACAACACAGATTATTATGGTGGAGGAAGTACAATTTACGATTTTGAACACAATGATGTATTACGAGCTATGTTTACAGGACATCTAGGAGAATCTTTACCGACCAATGAAACCATTAGCAATAACATCTATACTCTTGATATTCAGGGTTCAATTCCCAGTACTGTAGCAGATGAAGGACAACTACATATAGTAGCTTTTGTCACAGATGCAACTACTAAAAAAGTAATCAATGTAAGAGAAGTTAAAATAGGTGAAGAACAAGAATTACAAATACTGGAATAAAAATGCTCAATTATCTATCAGTTTAAAAATAAGTTTGTACTTTTGCAGGCTCTATTAATAACCAAGGTCGTGTACCTTAAAAATTAACAAATATGCCAGTTAAACTCAGATTACAAAGACACGGAAAAAAAGGAAAACCATTTTATTGGATCGTAGCTGCTGATTCCAGAGCTAAACGTGATGGTAAATTCCTGGAAAAAGTAGGAACTTACAATCCCAATACCAATCCGGCCACTATTGACATCAATATTGATAGTGCCTTAAAATGGTTAGAAAACGGGGCTCAGCCTACCGATACTACCCGTGCCATCCTCTCTTACAAAGGTGTTTTATACAAAAAGCACTTAATGGGAGGTGTGAAAAAAGGTGCTTTCAATGAAGAAGAAGCTGAAAAAAGATTCCAAGCCTGGTTGACAGAAAAAGAATCTAAAATTGCAGCCAATACCAAAAACATTGAAAAAGCC
Organism: Flavobacteriaceae bacterium; assembly: GCA_024763365.1. Classification (GTDB taxonomy): domain Bacteria; phylum Bacteroidota; class Bacteroidia; order Flavobacteriales; family Flavobacteriaceae; genus DQTL01. Next base: position 1,360 of record JANTFO010000092.1, on the reverse strand, counting down.
AAAGCAGATGCTAAAGCCAAAGCTTTAGAAGCTGAAAAAGCAGTCAATGAAGAGCGCGAAGCTGCTGCTAAACAAGCAGAAGAAGAAGCTGCCAAAGCAGAGGTCGAGGCAAAAGCAGCAGAAGTAGCTGCTGCCAAAGCTGCAGAAGAAGAAGCTGAAGCTGACAAAGGCCCCGAAACTATCGATGATGCTGTAGCTGCTGCTAATGCAGAACAAGAAAAACCTGCTGAAGAAGCAAAACCCGAAGCAGAAGAGAAACCAGAAGAAGGTAAAGAAGCTTAAAATGTTTCTTAAAGACCATTTTTACCTCGGTAAAATTGTCAAAAAACACAGCTTCAAAGGTGAAGTTATTGCTCAAATAGAAGCAGACTTTATTGAAATTATCTCAACATTGGAATCAGTTTGGATTGAAGAAAGCAACCAACTGATTCCTTTTTTTATTGATAAGATTTCCCAAAAAAAACCACTCTTATTTCGTTTTCACCTAGAGGATGTAAATACCGAACACGAAGCCAAAAAGCTCATAGGTAAATCCTTATATATTCCTAAAAGCGAACTCCCCGAATACGAAAACTATTTTTCTCTTAAAGAATTACAGGGTTTTATTGTTGTTGACAATATATATGGAAATATTGGGGCCATTACATACATCGATGACAACACAACGCAAGTTATTTTGGAAGTTAAATATGGTGAGAAAAAGATCCTCATACCTTATCACAACGATTTCATTGTTAAAATTGATGCTAAAAACCAAGAATTACACCTATCCCTTCCCGAAGGATTATTAGATTTGTAGCCAATAAAGACTACTACTCATGCAGCGTATACTATTTTTTCTTGTCCTTCTGGTATTTTTAATCATATTTTTCTTTGCCAATAAATATGTAGTTTTAAGAGCTACACAAGCCTTATCAGGAACCAAATTTCAATCCATTTTTAAAATTAGCTATTGGTTTTTTCCTATATTCTTTTTTGTAGGACAGATTTTAGAGAGAGGGGAACCCTCAAAGATCATTAAAATCATATCCAATATAGGCAGTATCTGGTTGGGATGGTTTTTATATGCTTTGCTGGCTGTAATTTTAATTGATGTTATCCGGTTGATATTTAACGCTTTCTCTGTTAACCCGAAGCAAATTCTGGAAGGCGTTTCCAATGGATTTTTAACTTTTTCAATCGTCTTTGTAGGCTTGACCGGATTGATCATTTATGGTGTATTCAATGCCTATTCGCCACATATTGTCAAACATGAAATTGCCACAGAAAAACCCTTGCAAAAAGAACTGAAAATTGCTGTGGCTACCGATTTGCATATGGGTGCAATCAGAAGTAGAAAAAGTATTCAAAAAATGGCTGA
>JANTFO010000091.1 GCA_024763365.1 Flavobacteriaceae bacterium | reverse complement strand
CTATCACCACAACTCAGGAAACAGAGATGGAATTTGAAGGCAAAAAACTGAATGAAAATGAACTTAGAGCCGTAAAATCTGTAATAAGATCATCAAACCATCCATTGAGTAGGGCATTAAATGAGCATATTGATATTAGCTCGTATCAAGAACCTGTGACCAATTATAAAGAAATTACCGGCAAAGGAATTGAAGGACAAATTAAAGACTATTTTGTTCAAGTTGGGTCGGCTAAAATGGTAGGTGAGGTCAATATAAAAAACGAATCAAAATCTATTATCTACATAAAGATAAACGATGAAATAAAAGGCTTTTATAAGAACAAAAATATCTATAGAAAAAATGTTGAGCAAGTATTTAAAGAACTTGCCAATCATTATGAAATGAGTCTAATATCCGGAGACCACGAAGGAGAAGCTAAAAACTTAGAAAAAATATTACCCGAAGGTACTGTATTACTGTTTAATAAATCTCCACAAAATAAATTGGATTATGTAAAAAAACTCCAAAATGAAGGCAAACACATTTTAATGGTTGGTGACGGATTAAATGATGCCGGTGCTTTGGCACAGAGTCATGTGGGTATTGCTATATCAGAAGATATTAATGTTTTTTCTCCTGCATGTGATGGAATTTTAGATGCAAAACTTTTCAACAAATTACCCTATTTTTTAAAACTATCCAGACAAACGGTCAATGTCATAAAATGGAGTTTTGTGTTTTCGTTTTTATACAATATCATAGGAATGTATTTTGCTGTAACTGCACAACTTACACCATTAGTAGCTGCTATTTTAATGCCTCTTAGTTCTATAAGTATTGTTGTTTTTGTAAGCGTAATGACCAATATTATAGGATATAAAAAGTGAATAATCTAGCTGAAATAATTTTAATATGATATTTATCACATTCATTTTGTAATATTTAATTATTTTTGCGCTAATAGTTTTTAACATATTTAATATTACAATAGGTGGAAGTATTGTATCTCACCATGTTTATCACAGTTATAATAGCAATAATATTTTTATTTCTATTTTTTGTGAATGTCAAAAAAGGACAATATGATGATTTAGAATCTCCAGCTGTTCGGATGCTCTTTGATGATGAGTTAGTTAAGCCTAAAAAAAAACAAAAAGAAGAGAAAAACAAGGAAACATCCGAGAATAAAAAAGACAGTTCATCTGTAAATTAACATACTAATCAAATATTAATTAATTAACTTTAAAAATGGAAAAGCAACAATTTTATTACGACAACAAAATTGTGAAACTATTCTTTTGGGCAACTGTACTTTGGGGTGTGGTAGGAATGTTAGTGGGCTTATTAGTAGCATACTTATTCTTATTTCCAAATTATCTGACATTTGCCGGAGCACAACCCTTTTTAGGATTTGGAAGGCTTAGGCCACTACACACCAATGCTGCAATTTTTGCCTTTGTAGGTAATGGTTTCTTTTTAGGAATGTACTATTCTATGCAACGTTTATTAAAAACACGTATGTTTAGTGATTTCTTGAGCAGGCTTCATTTCTGGGGATGGCAAATTATCATTGTATTAGCTGCCATAACACTACCTATGGGGCTATCCTCATCTAAAGAATACGCCGAATTACAATGGCCTATTGATATTCTGGTAGCTTTGATATGGGTTGTCATGGGTATCAACATGATCGGTACCTTACTTAAAAGAAGGCAGCGACATATTTATGTAGCCATTTGGTTTTACATTTCCACTTTCGTAACCATTGCCATGTTGTACATCGTGAACAACCTGGAATTACCTATTTCTATGAGTAGTTTCTACAGCTATTCTGTGTATTCAGGTGTTAAAGACGCCATGGTTCAATGGTGGTATGGGCATAATGCAGTAGCATTCTTCTTAACAACACCTATGTTAGGTTTAATGTACTACTTTGTTCCTAAAGCCGCTCAAAGACCTGTTTATTCTTATAGATTATCTATCATTCACTTTTGGACATTGATTTTTATCTATATATGGGCAGGTCCTCACCATTTGTTGTATTCTGCACTCCCTGATTGGATTCAAAATACAGGAACTGTATTTTCTATAATGCTTATATTCCCTTCATGGGGAGGTATGATCAACGGACTCTTAACTTTAAGAGGGGCTTGGGATAAAGTACGAGAAGATCCTATCCTTAAATTCTTTGTGGTTGCTATTACCGGTTATGGTATGGCTACCTTTGAAGGTCCCATGCTTTCATTCAAAAACTTAAATGCCATTGCACACTTTACAGATTGGATTGTAGGACACGTACACATCGGTACTTTAGCATGGAATGGATTCCTGTTATCGGGTATGCTATATTGGCTGGCAAAAAAATTATACAAAACAGAACTATGGTCCACTAAATTAGCTAATGTACATTTTTGGGTAGGGACTATTGGTATTTTATTTTATTCAATGCCTTTATATATTGCCGGTTTTACACAAGCTTTCTTGTGGAAACAATTTGATGAAACCGGAGTATTAGTGTATGGTAACTTCCTTGAAACCGTTACGCAAATTATACCCATGTATGCAATGCGAGCCTTTGGTGGTACTTTATACTTCACAGGTTTTGTATTACTAGCAATCAACTTGTTGAAAACTGCAGCCATAGGCGAAAAAGTTGAAGACGAGTTAGCTGAAGTCGCTCCACTTGAAAAAATCAGTGGCAAACGAGCAGTAAAAGAAAAATTCCACGCTTGGTTAGAAAGAAAAGTTGTTCTATTTACTGTGTTAGCACTTTTAGCGACTGCAGTAGGTGGTGCAGTTCAAATTATACCTCTATTAGTTGTTAAATCAAATATTCCTGAAATTGCAGGTGTAAAACCTTATACACCACTTCAATTAGAAGGTAGAGATATCTATATTCGTGAAGGATGTAATAATTGCCATTCACAGTTAATCAGGCCTTTCCGTTCTGAAGTAGAACGTTATGGAGAATACTCTAAAGGTGGTGAATATGTATATGATTTCCCATTCTTATGGGGTTCTCGTAGAACAGGACCTGATTTACACAGAATAGGTGAAAAATACAATGATACATGGCATTTTGATCATATGTATGATCCAAGGTTGACTTCTCCAGGATCTATCATGCCTAGATATCCTTGGTTGCACAAAAACACGTTGGACTATTCCAATATTGAAGCTAAAATGAAAACCCTTCAAAAACTAGGGGTTCCTTACACAGAAGATGATGTTGCTAATGCGACTGCTAGTATTAATAAAGACATGGCTTCTATACAAGCTAGTCTCCAAGAGAATGCTACAGAATCAGACAAATTTAGCAATACTCAAGATAAAGAGATTATAGCTTTAATAGCCTACTTGCAACGTTTAGGAACCGGTATTAAAACTAATCAAACAGCACAAAAATAATGTTAAGAAATATCAAACATTATTTTGACAGTATTGATGGAATTGAAATATATTCCATCATTACTACGCTTACATTTATTTTTGTATTTGTAGGGATGGTAGCACTAGTGTTTCTTCTTAAAAGAAAATATATTGAAGAAGGTAGAAATCTACCATTAGAAGATGATGAAAATGATATAAACTTTAATCAATAAAAATATTATGAGTAATAACAATCAAAATATGAGTTTTTGGCAGCGGTTTATGAAATCCATGACCAAAGCCAATGAACTGGGACGTGAAGAAGATGTCATGCTTGATCATGATTATGATGGCATCAAAGAATTAGACAACGTACTACCCCCATGGTGGTTATATGGTTTTTATATTACTATTGTAATATCCGTTTTTTACTATTTTGCGATACATATTTTAGGATGGTATGGACAAGAGGATGAATATAGAAAAGAAGTAGCTCAATTTGAAGCTTATAAAGAAGCAAATCCTGAATTGTTCTCTACCGCAAATTTAGTTGCCAAAATGGATGAAGCCAGCTTAGCTAAGGGTAAAGAATTGTTTGCCACAAAAACCTGTACTGCTTGTCATACAGCCGATGGTGGTGGCTTGATTGGACCTAACTTAACTGATAATTATTGGATATTAGGTGGAGACTTCCAAAGTGTTTTCCATACTATAGCCAAAGGTGGACGTCCCGGAAAAGGAATGGTCGCCTGGGAAAGTTCTATCTCCCAAGATGACAGAGTTTTGTTAGCCAGCTATGTCCTTTCATTAGGAGGGACTACACCTCAAAATCCCAAAGCTCCTGAAGGAGATCTTTGGATAGATGGTAAAAAAGCGGAAGCCCCTGTTGCCACTGATAGCACTGCTGTAGAAACAGTACCTGAAGAAGTTCCAGCTGAATAATATCTAATTTTATAAAGTATGAAAAAAGTCAGGATTGTATCTTGACTTTTTTTATACTTTTAAACTTTCATTTCAAACATAAACAATTTTAAACACTTAAAAAATGTATGACCAGTTAGATAATGAATTCCGTGATTCCATTGCAACTATAGACTCCAGTGGGCACAGAAATTTTATTTATCCTAAAAAACCAAAAGGCAGACACTATAATTGGCGATCTATCGTAAGTTGGTTTCTCTTAGCTTTCTTTGTAATCGCACCATTTGTTAAGGTAAATGGTTTACAATTCCTATTAATCAATATCATGGAAAGGAAATTCAATATTTTTGGATATCCATTCTTTCCACAAGACTTTCACATCTTTGCACTTTCTATAGGGATATCTGTCATTTTTATCATTTTATTTACGGTAGTTTTCGGTAGGATATTTTGTGGTTGGATATGCCCACAAACTATTTTCATGGAGATGGTATTCCGAAAAATTGAATTTTTAATTGAGGGAGACCGAGTAAAACAGATCAAATTATCCAAACAAGGATGGAACTTTGAAAAAATATGGAAGAAACTTCTCAAATGGGGTATTTTCTTTTTAATCTCTTTTATAATTTCTAATATTTTTTTAGCCTACCTGATAGGTAGTGATGAATTACTTAAATATATTCAGGAAGGTATTAGAGCGCACTTAAAAACTTTTATTATTCTATTAGTTTTTACAACCGTATTCTATTTTATTTTCGCTTGGTTTAGAGAACAGGTATGTATCATCGTTTGCCCTTATGGAAGGTTACAAGGTGTATTACTGGATAACAACTCTATAAATGTAGCTTATGACTTTGTAAGAGGAGAGAGTAAAAACGGAAGGGCTAAGTTTCACAAAGGGGAAGATAGAAGTGAAAAAGGTTATGGAGATTGTATAGATTGTAAACAATGTGTGGCGGTATGTCCTACCGGTATTGATATCCGAAATGGCACCCAGTTGGAATGTATCAACTGTACAGCCTGTATCGATGCTTGTGATGATATCATGGATAAAATTGAAAAACCAAGAGGATTGATAAGGTATGCATCAGAAGACAATATTGAAAAAGGTGCTGAATTTAAATTTACACCTCGCCTATGGTTTTATACATTTGTTTTGACCGCTTTAATGGCACTTCTTGTAAGCTTGTTAGTTTTCAGAGGAAATGTTGAAACTGTAATGCTTAGAGTCCCAGGCATTACTTATATTGCTGATGGTGAGAATATTAAAAATGTTTATCAATACAAAATTATAAATAAAAGCACTGAAGTTCTAAACGATATTTCTTTTAAAGTTTTGTCCCATAATGGAAATATATCCGATTCAAATGAGCAAAATTCATCTGTTGATGTTCAAAAACAAAAAGAAGGACAACTTTTTATTGAGATTAAAAAATCGGATTTAAGTTCTAATAAAGAAAGTGTCAAACTGGGTGTTTATGCCGGAGATGAACTGATAGAAACGTTCAAGGTGAACTTCCAGGGACCGATTATTATTAAATAAAAAACTTTTCCAAACTTTGAAAGTTTGGAAAACTCCTAAAAAAAGCTGCCTTTTAACGAGGCAGCTTTTTTTAACTTATTTCAAGATCAAGTTACTAAAGATCAAACTTATAACTGATACCACCCATAGCCTGAACTCCCTGTACCGGATAATATAAATAGCGCTCGTAATTATTACCAAAAATATTATTGACTCTGGCAAAAGCACTTAAACGGGGACTAAAGGCATAGTTCAACATAAAATTTATATCAAAGTATGAGTCTAATTTTGAGGGCATAAAGATACTTTTAAGTGGAACTGACAAATCATCCAACATAAGATCATATCGTTCACCTACAAAGAACAACTTAGCATTGGCATACCATTTTCCTTGTTTGAAAGTTGTAAAAATACTGGCTTCTGTTCCGGGAAAGTTATAAGCTTCATCTAAAGTAGTTGTATCGTAGTTATACAGATCAATGCTTCCTCCGAGAGAAAATTCTTTGGATAATGCTATACTGGTTTCTGCATTAAGTGCCAGCACTTTCATATTGTCATAGATCACGTCAAATGAGTTACTATATTCATAAGCCTCATTGATTTCATCAGGATTCGTGAAATTATGAACATAAACACTTTGGTTGTTCACTTCAGCATAGGAAGCTTTTAGCAAATAACTGATATTACCGGTCAATTTACCCTTTAAACCTCCGTAAAATCTATATTTTTCATCTGTTGGGATCATATTATACGTTGGGGACAAATACGGATTTTTCTGTAAATGAGAAAAATAGGAAGGAAATTCCAATCCACCGGTTGCCCCTCCGTAAACAGTCATGATCTCATCGATCAA
>JANTFO010000090.1 GCA_024763365.1 Flavobacteriaceae bacterium | reverse complement strand
CGAATAAAGACTTTCTTTTAGTATTAAACTATTATTCAGGATCACGGAGTGTTAACGTAGTAACCCTGCCGCTCCGACAAAAGAGAACTTTTCTAATAGTGAAGGGCTAATTGGTTTACACATCCCTACATTTTACCAGATGAACTATATCATCCGGGCTTAAATAGTGGTCTTTAAACTTCTTTTTATAGGTGTCAAAAATTTCGGGCTGCTCAAGGATAAACTTTCTTTTTTTGATCAAGTATTGTTCCATTCCGTAACGAACAGCATAAAAATCTGCCGTATGTTCCGATTCATTATAATGCTCATCAAAGACTAAATAGTTAAAACCAAATTTCATCAACTGCCAATTGGTCATTTGTTCATAATCCATAATGTGTCCCAGTTCATGACCTAACCAACCAATTAACACATCTGAAGGCAAATCTGATATTGATATCTCCTTACTGGCATTTTTGAAAGTCTTACTGATGTAGATATGATATGTTCTCTTATTACGTTTCTTGAATAAACTAATGAAGGAAGGTTGCGCTTTCATCGTGATGGAACGCATTCTGTCCGTTAAATGAAAATGCAAAATTGTATTTTCCAGTTTTGGAAAAAACGAAACCGCCTTGTGTATTTCATTTTTAAGTTGATCTGGTCTGGTTATTATCATAACATATCAAGTATAGGATTTAAATATTTTCGATATATTTTTTAGCCGCTTGATATATATCATCTGCTACTTTTTTGGTAAAACCGCTATAATGTTCCACAGGAAAACATAATGTTACATAAGTTTTAGATAATTTATGTAATTCATTGGCATGCATTTTTAACTTAGCGGCATGCGTAGCCACTTTCAAAGTGGAATTAAGCTCAAGATGGGTCGTAGTTTTGGGTTGAGACAAATAACTCCCAATAATTTTTAACTCACTATCTTTAAAAGGTTCGATGGGAAAATTATCCATCACCCCACCATCTGAATATAGTTTGCTTTCTATTTTGATCGGGTTGAATATGCCGGGAATAGCACAGGAAGCCAATACCGGATTAATTAAGTTTCCCGAACTAAAGTAGCGCACATGATTGTCCTCCATATTGGTAGCCGCCACAAATAATGGAAATTTTAATTCTTCAAAAGTAGCTTTGATTCTATCCTTTAAAAAAGTAGCATATTGGTTGGTATTAAAAATACCTGGCTTAAGCAAGGTAAACCAGGAAAGTTGAATGACATCGGTCTCTACAAAAAATTGATAGATATCCTTTGTGGACAATCCGGATGCATACATACTTCCCACCAATGCACCGGCACTACTAGCAGAGATACTGTTGATCTTTACACCTAATTCCTCTAATTTTTCTAACAATACCACATGTGCAATACCCTTTTCTCCCCCTCCACTTAAAACTAAATTAACGACTGTTCCCGGTTTCAAATCAAACAATTTTGTCAAATCGGGCTCATAAGCTTTGCTCAGTAAATCATTCATAAATATTCAAGTATACGGGTAAAGTTATGCAAGTCTAAAATAATGACAAAAAAAGTTTAAATATTTACTGAATAAAGCTAACCTATAATGAATAGACTAATAAAACCATAGATTTTCCAAAAATTATATCCTCATTTTTCATTTTATCAAACTATTACTTTACTTTTACTCTTTCATAACTTGAACGAGATATCATAATAAGTAGTCAATACTGTATTAGAGCTTTCCATTTTTTTTATAACTATGGTTAACAAATCCAAATTTGGGACTTTACCGGTTTTTCTTACAGCCATATCTACTATTTTAGGGGCAGTAATGTTTTTGCGTTTTGGTTTTGCGGCTGGGAGTGTTGGATTTTTAGGTACGCTATTCATTATTTTAATAGGTCATATGGTAACCATTCCAACCGCTATGGCCTTAGCTGAAATTGCCACTAACCAAAAAGTAGAAGGGGGTGGTGAATATTTTATTATTTCACGGTCTTTTGGCATTAATATAGGAGCTGCCATAGGTATCGCTCTGTATATGTCTCAAGCTATTAGCGTCGCTTTTTATATTATTGCATTTGCAGAATCTTTTGAAGCGATCAAACCATGGATTGAAGCAAACTGGGGTTATATTATTTATGATAACCGCTTATTTAGCATTCCCGCATTATTACTATTGATATGGTTGATGGTTAAAAGAGGAGCAGATATGGGTGTAAAGGCATTGTATGTAGTGGTTACAATTCTGGCAATTTCTTTGGTGCTTTTCTTTTTGGGTTCAACAGACTACTCCAATACTTTCGATAGTAGCCAGTTGTTTAAGAACATCACTCCGGAAAAAGGCTTTTTCTATGTATTTGCCATCATCTTTCCTGCTTTTACCGGTATGACTGCTGGGGTGGGCTTATCCGGTGACTTACGTGATCCTAAAAAAGCCATTCCACTGGGAACACTTTCTGCAACCATTGTCGGTATGATTATTTATGTAATTATTGCCTATAAGCTTATCTCATCGGCTAGTCCTGCAAATTTGATTAACGACCAACTCATCATGAGTAAGATAGCCCTTTGGGGGCCTATCATCCCCATTGGTTTGGCTGCAGCAACCATTTCTTCAGCGATTGGTTCTTTTATGGTAGCACCCCGTACTTTACAAGCCATAGGTGGTGATAAAGTTTTTCCCAATAAAAATGCTAATAGCTGGATAGCCCGAGGCACAAAAAATAGTAATGAACCACGGAATGCCACTATCATTACCAGTTTTATCGCCTTACTCTTTGTTCTTATGGGAGATGTCAATGCCGTGGCTGAGGTCATATCCATGTTTTTTATGGTCACTTATGGAGCTTTGTGTTTGATCTCATTTCTACAACATTTTGCTGCTGATCCTTCTTACAGGCCTTCCTTTAAATCCAAGTGGTATTTATCGCTTTTAGGTGCTGTGATGTCCATTTACCTAATGTTTAAAATCAACACTACTTACGCATTGGCAGCCATAGTCGTAATGACAGCTTTGTATCTGTACATCTCGTCTAAAAGTGATACTAACAAAGGTATGGCTAATATATTTCAAGGAGTTATTCAACAGCTAAGCCGGCAGTTACAAGTTTTTTTACAAAAATCTGAAAAAGCCAATACAGAAGAAGACTGGCGACCTTCTGTCGTAGCTTTATCTCCCGATAGTTTTAAAAGGTATGAATTGTTAGACTTGATGAAGTGGCTTTCGGATCGTTATGGTTTTGGGATGTATATACATTTTGAAAAGGCATACTTTTCTCATGAATACAAAGAAATTGGTGACCAAAAGCTCAACAGGTTGATTCAGATTATTTCAAATACACATTCCAATATTTTTGCAGAAACATTGATCTCCCCTTCCAGTACCAGTGCCATTGCTCATATTATTCAACTTCCGGGTATATCCGGACAACCAAATAATATGGTTATGTTTGAGTTTAAAAAAGGGGAAACCGAATGGCTTTCTGAAGTCATTGACAACTACAGCCTGATTAAAACCGCAGGCCATGATGTGTGTATTCTGGCTAATTCAGACAGGGGTTTTGGTTATATGAAAGATATTCACATTTGGATTAAAAAAGAGGACTACGAAAATGCCAATTTGATGATACTTCTTTCTTATATCATACTCGGACATAAAGATTGGAAAGGTGGAGAAATTAAAATATTTGCCGCATTTCCGGAAGCACACCTCGAAGCTGAACAAAAAAACCTCATCAACCTATGTTCCAGTGGCAGGTTGCCTATTTCGGCCAATAACATTAACGTCATTTCTCTAGATGAGAGCCAAAATAAAATGGAGATGATCAATACCTATTCTACAGATGCAGACCTCACACTCATTGGTTTCCATGAAAGCCGGGTTAAAGCAGAAGGTTATAAAATTTTTGAAGGTTATGACAAGATAGGTAATATACTATTTGTCAACACTTTAAAACCAAAGTTCATCAAATAAATTGCAGATAAAGAACTTGATATTCGACTTAGGCAAAGTCATCCTTGAGGTAGACTTTGATAAAACTATCGAAGCCTTCAACCAATTGGCTGGGTTTGACACTGCCAAATTTTACAATTATCACAACCAAATAAATCTGTTTGATCACTTTGAAACCGGAAAGATCACTGCAACTACATTTAGAAATGGAATCAGAGCACTGCTGAAAATCAATGCCAGTGATGACGAAATAGATTATGCCTGGAATGTTATGCTCGGCGCTACTGATTTAAAAACATTGAAATTACTATCAAAACTGAAAAAAAAATACAAAACCTTCTTATTAAGCAATACCAATATCATTCATATTGAAGCTGCACACAACTACTTGCAAAAAGCATTTGCTATTAAAAATTTTGATCCCTTCTTTCACAAAGTTTACTATTCTCACGAGATCGGCTTAAAAAAACCCGATTTAATGGCTTTTCAGATCATATTAGATGAACATAACTTACAAGCCACTGATAGCCTTTTTATTGATGATAAGCAAGAGAATATTATAGCTGCCCAAAAGCTTGGGTTACAAACTTTACTGATGCCTCCTAATGAAAAACTTATAGATTTGATGGAAGCATATTTATAATCAGCTCATTTTAATAAATTTGCCTTATGCAAGATTTTAAACTCGATGGTAGAATTTGGCTATGTCAAAATGGCGAAACTGTTTTGGGAAAAGGAAAAATTACATTGTTAGAAAATATTCATGAATTAGGTTCACTTAACAAAGCTGCCAAAGCTATGAAAATGTCCTATCGTAAAGCCTGGTATAGCATCAATCAAATAAACCAAACTTCCCAAAAACAAATCGTTAAACTCACCAGAGGTGGTAAAGATGGTGGCCATGCAAAACTTACAGCATATGGTCTAGAGGTGCTCTCCTATTACAATACTCAAAAAAAGGCCTTTGAAGCTTTTTTAAACAAACAAAATCAATCATAAAATATTGATAAATTTTAAAAAATTATTTGTTTAAAATCGTTATACATTTCGGGAATAACGAATATATTTGCTGTCATAATTAAGATATCACAGAAAATGAACAGAATATACTTGTTTAGTTTATTAATTCTACTATCATTTGTAGCGATAGCACAGGAGCCGCAAAAAAAAGATACTATTAGAAATGACAAAATATTCAAATTGGGAGAAGTAAGCTTATACTTCCAAAGCCCTAAGGAAGTATTACAACAGGAATCCTGGGAACAAGCACATAAAAATGACCTGGCTCAAAGTTTGAATATGCTGCCTTCACTCGTCATAAGCCATACGGGTTCAAGAAATGAGAGCAGTATCTACATGCGTGGTTTTGACATTCGCAGTATTCCGGTCTATATGGATGGTATTCCTGTCTACGTACCTTATGACGGTTATATGGACTTGTCCAGATTTACCACTGCCGATCTTACAAAAATTGAAGTTTCCAAAGGCTATTCGTCCATCATGTATGGTCCGAATGCTCTGGCTGGCACTATTAATATGATTAGCAGCCAACCCAAAGCGCCTTTTGAGCTAAAAGCTAAAGCCGGCAGGCTAAGTGGAGATGGTTTTGACAACTATGTAAGTATCGGCACAAAACAAGCCAAATATTATGCGCAAGCTGTTTTGAGTCAGTATGATCGCTCTTATCTCTCGCTTTCAAAAAATTTCAAGAGCGAGCGGGAAGGGGACGATAAATTGGATAATTCTTATCGTTATGACCGTAAATACCGCTTAAGGTTTGGTTTTACACCCAATAAGCAGGATACCTATGTAGTGAATTACAATATCTATCGAGGGGAAAAAGGCAATCCGGTATACCAAGGCGAGGACCCTGATATTCGTTTACGCTACTGGCAATGGCCCTACTGGGATAAAGAAAGTGCCTATTTTATCAGTAAAACACAGATTGGCTCAAATATACAGCTAAAAACACGTTGGTTCTACGACACCTTTAAGAATAAACTTTCTTCTTATGACGATGCGAGTTATAGCACACAATACCGCGGATATGCCTTTAACAGTTTCTATAATGATAAAACTTATGGCACAAATGCTGAAGTTAGCTCACCTATTGGCACACACACTTTTAAAGCAGCTATACATTACAAGTATGACCAGCATTCGGCAAATAATGAAGGCGCTTTACCTGAAAACATTAAGGATGCCACCTATACAGCCGGAATAGAGGATGTATGGAAGATACAACAAGGCTTCAAATTGATTCCCGGCATTAGTTACAGTTTGCGTAAAGGGATCACTGCTGATAATACAAACATAATCTTAGAAGATGGCTCTTATGAAAAATTTGAAAATAAAGATGTAGATGCCTTTAATTTTCAAATAGCCGGCATGTACCAAACTAATTCTAAAACACAGTGGCATACTTCTATTTCACACAAAACAAAATTCCCAACCATGAAAGAGCGCTATTCCTATCGCTTGGATGTAGCCATACCAAATCCGGAATTAAAACCCGAAAAATCTTTTAATACAGACTTTGGCTTAAATTACCAATTGAATGAAAAAATTTCCATCAAACCGGAAATATTTTACAGTCATTTGTTTAACAGTATTCAACAGGTAGATAATGTCAGCTCCGGAATTTGGCAAATGCAAAATACCGGCGAAGCCGATTTCTATGGATTTGATATGGCGCTTTCTTATAAACCTTTCCAAAAAGTGGAGACCCTCCTTAACTACTCCTTTGT
>JANTFO010000089.1 GCA_024763365.1 Flavobacteriaceae bacterium | reverse complement strand
ACGCTTGTATAAAAATAAATTGCTTCTGATTCTTCGATAAATTTTACAAAAGGAAGAAGTTCTATCGGTTTACTCTGTCCAGAATGCGACATGTACAATTTTTTTCTGTCAAGAGGTATCAAGCTTTTAATGTTTATTTCATTAAAGGGCGTTCTTGCTCCGATTAATTCTTTCGCATTAAAATTGAAAACGCCATCTTCAAAACTACTTGTTGTCGGTGAAATAACAGTAGTTTCTTCAAATGCTCCTGATATTATTTGCCTAAATTCATTAAGCTGTTTTTCTAATGTTACAACTCGTTGTCCATTTACCTCATCACTTGTTATTCCTCCATGACCTTTCCACTTATTTCTCAGATTAGCTACGTCCATTAAAATATTTACCAATCTTTTATTTGATAACATTTCAAGAAATGAATCATTTGGATTCCCAAATAATTCAAAACAATGTTCCTTAGTGTTTTTCTCATTTTTGTAGCTACGAACAAATTTAGATAGCTTAGAGGTTAAAATATTCCAACTTCCAAAAGTTGCTCTTAGATACCAATTTTTAAATTTCTCATCGTTATCCAACCATTTGTTGCAATGACTTTTATAAAATTCTTTATCTTGAACTAACGCACTAAGCATAATCATAGAAAGGAATTCCGAGAATGCTTCAAAAAAATGGAATAAATGCTCGATTTTCTTTGATAAATCAGTAGTTGCATAGTATCTCCATAAAATCGATGAAATAGGAAAAGGCAATTTGTCAATCCAGTCTTCAAGTTTTTCTTCTTGGTTTATAGATTTAAGTTCTTTTGATATACTACTGGCATTTTTCGGCTGTTTCCACAAATCTCTTTTTAAATCCTCCAAACGCATTGAGAATTGTTTGATTTTGCTGTCAACTTCCACAACTTTAGATTGAGTATTCAGATCTGGTAGGTACAGCTTGCAATTATTAAGTTGTGCTTTAGAAATCTGTGGGATTACAGCCCCAACAAACAATGTGTCTCTTAATTTTTTACCAATTAGACTGTTGAAGTAATTTGCTACAAATATGGAGTTAGCAATATTTTCATTTAGCTGAATCTGAAAATAATTCTTTGGTTTAATTTTCATCTCCGATAGACTCGAAACAACTTCACTATTTCCAACCTTTGGTAAGTAAATTGAGTTGGTCAAATGCTCAACATCTTCAGTATCGTCTCCTTTCAACAATTTTATTGAAGTTGAAATATCAGTTAAGTTATATGCAGGAAATCCAATCCGCTTAGCAAGTTTCTCCATTTCCTGCTCTGCAACTAATGTTAGTATTGATTTAAAATCAGAGAAATCAACCAATGTTCCTAATTGCACAGCTTTACCATTCTTTTTTTCTTTATAGTTTTTCAGAATAGTTTTGTTAATTGCTTCATTTTCTGACAACTCAGAAACAAATGTCAATTCACGTTTTTGCTTAGTAATTACAATTAAGTTTGAAGCAATTCCAGTAAGAGGATTCAATGCCCCTGATGGCAATGAAAAAATAGCATCTACGAATAATCCATTTTTATTTAAAAGTTCTTTTACTTTTATGTCAGAACAGAAACTTGGAGAGACAAGAAAAACAATCTTTCCATTATCATCTAAAACCTTTGAAGTTTCAAATACCAATGAAGTTGAAAAATCGGGATGTAGTGTTTTTACTTGGTTTGATTGCATTCTATATCCAAAAGGCGGAAATGAAAGTACTAAATCATAAACCGTCTTATCATTATTTAAAAGCTCAAAAGTATCACCTTGTTTTATAGAAATATCATTGTCGAAAACTCCCTTTAAAATCCGAGAATCATTGGGATTTAAACAAATTCCTGTTAGTTTTTCAGGTTTTATGTGAATTGCTGGAGAGGCAATATTAATCCAAGGGTCGAGTACTGTTTTATAAGTATCATTTTGCAAAAAACTGACAATAAAATCATACAGATATTTTGGTGGAGAAATAAAATGCGATTCAAAAATAGATGAAATCAATTCTTGATTTTCCATTAGGCTTTCAAGTCGGTCATTTCCTAAAATGTCGCCAATCAACTCAAAAATTCGAGAATCAATATTTCTTGAAAATCTTCCTTTTGCTCGATATTCATCTAATTTCTTCCAAATCATTTTTTTCATATCACTTGGTTTTTAGTTGCACTGTCGTTTCTTTTGCTTGCTGGTAACACTAGTATATACACCATGGCGTATATTTCTATTATGTCTGCAAGTTAAGATTTTTTATAATACACTTATTAAAGTTTGATGCGATTACTTCTCATCTTTGAAAACAACAAAAGCTTTATGCAAAGCACAATCATTATTTTGTCTAATCTTAAGACTACAAATTTTTCTTTATGGGATAAAAAAAACTGCCCATTGTTATATAGACAGCTTTAAATATTGTTTGTAGGAAATATCTTATTTTCCGAGAACTTCAGCTACTTTTTTACCGATATCGGCAGGTGATGCTACTACGTGAATTCCATTTTCTGCCAATATTTGCATCTTAGCTTGGGCTGTATCGTCTTTACCGCCTACAATAGCACCTGCGTGACCCATGGTACGACCCTTAGGAGCGGTTTGTCCGGCAATAAAACTTATAACCGGTTTGCGGTTACCATCGGCTTTGATCCAACGGGCAGCTTCGGCTTCTAATTGTCCGCCTATCTCCCCTATCATCACAATGGCTTCCGTTTCGGGATCGTTCATAAACATCTCTACGGCATCTTTAGTAGTGGTTCCGATGATGGGGTCTCCTCCTATTCCAATAGCGGTAGAAATACCCAAACCTTGTTTAACTACCTGGTCGGCAGCTTCATACGTAAGTGTTCCTGATTTTGACACAACACCTACATGTCCTTTTTTAAAGACAAAGCCCGGCATGATACCTACTTTGGCTTCTTCAGGTGTAATAACTCCCGGACAATTAGGACCTACCAATCGGCAGTCTTTGTCTTTAAGATAATCTTGCACTTTTACCATATCAGCCACAGGTATCCCCTCTGTAATACAAATAATGGTTTTGATACCGGCTTCGGCGGCTTCCATCATGGCATCAGATGCGAAAGCAGGGGGTACAAAAATGATTGAGGTATCGGCTTGTGCTTCTTTAACAGCATCAGCCACAGTATTGAATACCGGTTTTTCTAAATGGGTTTGACCTCCTTTACCCGGCGTTACTCCACCTACGATATTAGTACCGTAATCTATCATTTGGGAAGCGTGAAAGGTACCTTCACCTCCGGTAAAACCCTGAACGACAATTTTTGAATCTTTATTGACAAGAACACTCATAATTTATTTAGTTTGAATTTTGAGGAACAAAAATACATTTATCTCTTTCACTAAAAAAGATTGTGTATAATTTTTGTAATAATTTTTTATTCTTTGACTCTTTCCATATAGGTGCCTTTTTCCGTGTCAATCTTTATTTTATCACCTTCGTTGATAAATAAAGGTACGTTGACACTGGCACCTGTCTCCACCGTAGCAGGCTTGGTGGCATTAGTTGCCGTATTTCCTTTCACACCCGGCTCGGTATGAGTTACTTCTAAAATAACGTTTTGCGGCATTTCTACAGATAAGGGTTGTTCATCTTCCGCACGGACAATTATAGTTACCATCTCCCCTTCTTTGAGTAGATCAGGCGCATCTAAAACGTCTTTTTGCAAAGTGATTTGATTATAATCGTCAGTATTCATGAAATTATAAGTAACTCCATCTGCATCTACATACAAGTATTGATAGGTACGCGTCTCTACCCTTACTTCTTCAATTTTATGCCCTGCGGAAAAAGTATTATCCAATACTTTGCCTGTCGTTAAACTTTTGAGCTTGGTACGCACAAAAGCAGGTCCTTTACCGGGTTTTACATGTAAAAATTCGACAATTTTAAAGGTATCATTATTGTAATTGATACAAAGTCCTTTTCTAATATCTGATGTTGATGCCATAAATAATATATTATATATTTTGTTTAACTACCTGTATAACCTTTCATAATACCTCGTTTCGAATTTTTAATGAATTGGATAATCGCATCCCGTTCTCTGGTCGCTTCCATCTCCGCTTCCACTTTTTCAATAGCTTGTGTCGTATTGTAATTCTTTTGGTAAATGATACGAAAAATATTCTGAATCTCTCTTATTTTTTCAGTTTTATAACCTCTACGCCTCAATCCTATTGAATTAATACCTACAAATTGTATAGGCTCTTTAGCGGCTTTTGTATAAGGTGGAATATCTTTTCTTACCAAAGCACCTCCCGAAACCATGGCGTGCCTACCTATATGAATAAATTGATGCACGGCAGCCAATCCCCCAATGATCGCATAATCTCCTACCGTTACATGCCCCGCCACAGCCACTCCATTGACAATGATCACATTGTCACCTAACACACAATCGTGGGCTATGTGAGAAGTAGCCATGAGTAAACAATTATTTCCAACGCGCGTTTCACCGGTAGCTTTGGTTCCTCTATTGATCGTTACAAATTCACGAATAGTAGTATTGTTACCAATAACCACCAAAGAGTCTTCACCGTCAAATTTTAAATCTTGAGGTATAGCTGAAATTACAGCGCCGGGAAAAATTCTACAATTCTTGCCAATTCTCGCTCCTTCCATGATGGTTACGTTTGAACCTATCCAAGTACCTTCTCCAATTTCTACATTATTCTCAATATTGGTAAAGGGTTCAACGACCACATTTTTGGCCAATTTTGCGCCAGGGTTTATATAGGCTAAGGGCTGGTTCATATTAAGATTCTTTTACTTTGACAATTTGTGCCATGAGCTCTGCTTCTACCACCAACCTACCATTAGCATAACCATAAGCTTGCATTTGTGCTATTCCACGTCTGATAGGTGTTATCAATTCTGCTTTCATAATGAGTGTGTCACCGGGAATCACTTTTTGCTTGAATTTCACATTGTCCATTTTCATAAAGTAAGTTAAGTAATTTTCCGGATCTGGAACCGTGTTTAACACCAATATCCCGCCACACTGTGCCATAGCTTCCACCTGCAATACACCGGGCATCACAGGAGCATTCGGGAAATGACCTACGAAGAAAGGCTCATTCATGGTGACATTTTTCACGCCTACCACATACTTATCAGACAATTCTAAAATCTTGTCTATCAATAAGAAAGGTGGTTTATGCGGCAAGATATCCATAATTTGATGAATATCTAAAAGTGGTTCTGCATTGAGATCAAATGACGGTATTTTATTTCTTTTCTCCAGTTGAATAATCTTGGAGAGTTTCTTCGCAAAGGCCGTATTTACTTTATGACCGGGTTTGGTAGCAATGATCTTTCCCCTGATGCGTAAACCTACTAAACTGACATCGCCAATCACATCCAATAATTTATGACGTGCTGCTTCATTAGGCCAGCGCAAATCTAAGTTATCAAGTATACCATTGGGTTTTACCGTTATACTTTCTTTTTTAAAGGCTTTTTTTAGCTTCTCAAGGGTTTTCTCTGAGATAGGTTGGTCAACATAAACTATGGCATTATTAAGGTCACCACCTTTGATTAAATCTCTGTCTAAAAGATACTCCAACTCATGTAAGAAACTAAAAGTGCGCGCTTTGCTTATTTCCTCTTTAAAGTCAGACAAGTGTGTTAAGGTAGCATTTTGCGTTCCCAACACTTTTGTGCCAAAATCTACCAAAGTGGTAATTTGATACTCCTCGGCTGGCATTAATACTATTTCACTTCCTGTACTTTCATCACGATAAGTGATATTATCTTTAACGATATATTCTTCTCTTTCAGCATCTTGCTCTTTTATACCTGCCTGCTCTAATACTTCCATGAAAGCGATGGAGGAACCATCCATAATGGGAGGCTCGGCATTGTCCAATTCAATAATCAAATTGTCTATTTCCATAGCAGTAGCTGCTGCTAATACATGTTCGGATGTATGAATTACCACACCGTTATGTGATAAATTAGTCCCTCGTTCGGTGCTCACTACATTAGCAGCCTTTGCCTCAATAATAGGATTTCCCTCAAGATCGGTTCTTACAAATACATAGCCGTAATTGATAGGGGCCGGCTTAAAAGTCATCGTTACTTCTTTGCCGGTATGAAGTCCTACACCTTTCAAGGAAACTTCTTGCTTAATAGTCCTTTGTTTAGTCATTATTAAGTTTTTTTAGCTCTTTTTCAATATTCCTGAATTTATCTGGTAAATTTTTAAAATATACATATGATTTGTTCCAGGAATTATAATCAAATGCCGGCGAACCTTGGACAACAGCACCGTCCTTAAGATTTTTTGAAATTCCGGACTGCGCCTGAATTTTCACATCATCACCTATACTTATATGGCCGGCAATGCCTACCTGTCCGCCAAAAACACAGTTTTTACCAATTTTAACAGAACCGGCAATACCCGTTTGAGCAGCAATCACCGTATTTTCTCCTATCTCCACATTATGAGCTATCTGAATAAGGTTGTCTAATTTAACGCCATTCTTAATAACTGTACTACCCATAGTAGCCCTGTCAATACTTGTATTGGCTCCAATTTCTACGTAATCTCCTATAATCACATTACCTAATTGTGGAATCTTTCTATAAGTATTATCAGCTTGTGGCGCAAAGCCAAAACCGTCAGAGCCAATTATAGCCTGTGCATGAATAATGCAGTTTTTTCCAATTTTGGTTCCTTCATAAATCTTGGCACCCGAAAATATAATCGTCCCCTCACCAATAGTCACATCCTCGCCAATAAAAACATGAGGATAAATTTTAACATT
>JANTFO010000088.1 GCA_024763365.1 Flavobacteriaceae bacterium | reverse complement strand
ATAGAAACAGATTTATATGCTAAATTAGCCTATCGTAAAACCACAGAAGGTGTATTGGTTGTTGCAAAAAATAAAGAGCACAAACTTGATACATTAAAATTTTCTGACAATCCTTTTATATTAATCGCAGAATCTCCTGAAAAACCCGGTAATATCGGTGCCTTGCTTCGTACTGCAGATGCCGTTGGTATAGATGCCGTGATCATTGCTAATCCTACCACAGAACTCTATAATCCCAATACGATCCGTTCCAGCGTTGGCACTATTTTTACCAACCAAATTGCTGAAGCGAGTAGTGAGGAGGTTATTGCTTTTCTTCAAAAAAATCAGATCAACTGCTTTACGGCTATGCTTGAAGAAGAAAGTGAGAATTACCTCATTCCCGACTATACAAAGCCTTGTGCCATTGTTGTAGGTACAGAAGCAACCGGTTTATCTAAAATCTGGCAAGACATATCTTGTAAAAAAATAGCCATCCCAATGCACGGACAAATTGATTCGATGAATGTTTCGGTTTCTGCCGGAATTTTGCTGTATGAAGTAAGAAGGCAAAGGGAGTAAATTCCAAATAACAATTGCCAAATACCAAACTTGAACATATTAGAATCTAAAGCTAACAAGAAAGAGTTAAAGTTTATTTGGAAGTAAACAAAGAACAACAAAAACAAAGAACAACATAACGACTTATTAACAAATATTTGTAGGAAACTTTCACAAACAAATAAAACAAATACACAATTTATTCCTACCTTTGACTCCCAAAGATGTTAATCTATGGGCAAAAAAACACTTCTCAATGCTAAAGAAATCGAAATTACCCTTCATCGATTGGCTTTTCAACTACTAGAGAATCATAGAGACTTTTCTAACAGCGTTTTAATCGGCATCCAGCCCAGAGGTGTGGACTTGCTCAACAAATTAGTTGACATTCTCAAAAAAGACCAACCGGATTTGACGATCGCACAAGGGCAATTGGATATTACTTTTTTTAGAGATGATTTTAGAAGAAGAGAAGAACCTCTGGAAGCCAATAGGACATCCATTAATACTATTTTGGAAAAAAAACGGGTAGTGCTCATTGACGATGTGTTATATACCGGTAGGAGCATCCGCGCCGCGCTTACTGCCATAGAATCTTATGGAAGGCCTGATGATATAGAACTCTTGGTATTAATCGACAGACGATTTAGCCGAAATTTACCCATCCAGCCTACTTATCTCGGCAAACAAGTAGATGCACTTAACGATGAAAAAGTAATGGTTGACTGGAAACAAGACCCTAAAAAAAATTCCATATATCTCATCAATAAACCTGTCTAAAATGCGAATAACAAATTCTCTTTTTGATCACTTACCAGAGATTTTTGACAGCTACTTTTCGATATTTTTTACTTCTAAATTTTTCACCTAATGAAACAACTGAGTGTCCCACACCTGATCGGTATAAAAAATTTGCAAAAAAAAGATCTAGAACTCATTTTTGAGACAGCAGATCATTTTAAAGAAGTGATTAATCGGCCTATTAAAAAAGTGCCGTCCCTAAGGGATATAACCATCGCTAATTTATTTTTTGAGAATAGTACCCGAACCAAATTGTCATTTGAATTGGCCGAGAAACGTCTTTCAGCGGATGTAATTAATTTTTCTGCCAGTCAATCTTCCGTAAAAAAAGGGGAAACACTCATCGATACCGTCAACAATATTTTAGCGATGAAAGTGGATATGGTGGTGATGCGACACCCCATGGTCGGCGCTCATAAATTTTTATCACAAAATGTTGATGCAAAGATAATTAACGCAGGAGATGGCACACATGAACATCCTACCCAAGCCATATTGGACACCTATTCTATGAGAGCAAAATTAGGAGATCTTAAAGATAAAAAAGTGGTCATTATTGGTGATATTTTACATTCAAGAGTAGCACTTTCAAACATCTACGCTTTACAGCTTCTCGGTGCTAAAGTCATGGTCTGTGGACCTCCTTCATTAATTCCTGTTCATATTTCAAAATTAGGAGTTGAGGTAGAGTACAATCTAGAAAAAGCACTTCAATGGTGCGATGTTGCGAATATACTTAGGGTACAACACGAACGTATGGATGTTAAATATTTCCCAAGTATCAGAGAATATACGCAACTATATGGGGTAAATATGCATCTACTTAATAAGCTTGGCAAGGAAATTGTGGTCATGCATCCGGGTCCTATTAATCGAGGTGTGGAAATTACTAGTGAAGTTGCAGATTCTGAACATGCGATTATATTAGACCAAGTAGAAAACGGCGTAGCTACCCGAATGGCAGTCGTTTATTTATTAGCGCAACAAATTAAAAGATTATAGCCATGTTTGAACTTATGAAAAAAGAAAAAAATATTATTGTTGGCCCAAAACAAGAAAGCCTTGCTGTCTTTTTAAATCAACTAAAAAAGAACTATCCTGGGTTTTTTGAAAAGAATATCATTATTGATCTCAGTGATCAGGACAATCTTAAAACTTCAGATTTGTTGAGCTTTCTATCGCTTGCGCAAAAGCATAATCAAAACAACTCCAGTTTTGTGATTATTGCCCAGGGTGTAAATATAGATTCAATTCCTGAAGAATTGATTGTGGCACCTTCTATGATTGAAGCCTTGGATATCATCGAAATGGATGAAATTAGTAGAGATCTCGGATTTTAATAGTATTGCTGTATCCAAAAAATACTAATAAATTACGTTTACTTTTCTTAACCGATTCACTTCCTTAAATATCTTTTTAAGTTTCAATACTTAAAAAAGTATATTTTTGCTATAAATCTGTAATTTGAGTTTAAAACTAACCATATTAGGCTGTCATGCTGCTTTGCCACGTGTAAATACTAATCCTACCGCGCAAATACTGGAAATAAAAAATAAACATTTTCTCATTGATTGTGGAGAAGGTACTCAGGTAGCCATGAGGAAAAACAAAATAAGTTTTGCTAAGATTCAACATATATTTATTTCGCATTTGCATGGTGACCATTTCTTTGGGCTTGTTGGACTTATCTCAAGCCTACGTTTACTTAACAGAAAAAAAGAACTGCATATTTATGGACCTCCAGAATTAGAAAATATCATAGGTATACATTTTGAAGCTTCACAATCTATTATTGATTTCCCATTATATTTTCATCACACTCAGGCTATTGAAAAAGACATAATTTATGAAGATGACAAAGTCGAAATTCAGACTATCCCCCTTAAGCACAGAATACCTACTACCGGATTTTTATTTAAAGAAAAGGAAGGCCTAAGAAAACTAAATATAGAAGCAGTTGAAAAAAATCCTGAAATTCAAACATGTGATTATTACAACATCAAGAAAGGAAAAGATTTCATAAAAGAAAACGGAGAAGTCATCAAAAATGATTTGCTAACCTTTTCTCCTAATAAACCACTGAGTTATGCATTTTGCAGTGACACTTCCTTTAATCCTGAAATGATCCCACAAATCCATAAAGTAGATTTGTTATATCATGAGTCCACATTCAAGCAAGAACATGCTGATGTTGCCCATAAAACCGGACATAGTACTGCATCTGAAGCAGCGACCATCGCAAAAAAAGCAAAAGTAGAACGACTAGTTCTGGGACACTTTTCTAACAGATACAAAGAGCTAAATTCCCTTTTATCAGAAGCAAGAGCAGTATTTGAAAATGTTGAATTAGCCGAAGAAGGTAAAGTCTTTACAATTGATTAAAAGATTTATTTTACTATCAGCTTTCTTTGCACTTGAAAATCGCCAGAATTAATTACAGCATGGTAAATACCGCTTGGTATATTCTGCATATCAAGCGCATCACCAACATTGATTAATTTGGCTTTAATAAATTGTCCTTGATTATTAAATACTTTTACTTCAAGTGTCTCTAGAGTTGCATAGCTAAAATAAAAAAAATCATTCTTATTATAATGAAAAAAAAAATTGTCATGTCCATATTTTTGGCATGAAACTCATTATATTGAAAGTTAACTAATTATTACTATATGAAATCTGCACCCATTGTGTCCCGTTCCACATTAATGTTAAAACATCATTTGAAGTGATACCTAACGCAGTTTGCAAATTTATATTTCCAGCATCTAACACCAATATATTTGATGAAGTTGTTGCAGTTGCCATGATATAAAGAAATTGCCCAATAGCTAATCCATCTGTTAAACCCAATTCCCAAGACGATCCGGATGTATTTGAAACGAGTAAGACACTATTATTTCCAACTGTTCTAGTCGTATCTGTCGTCAGGTTTACAATACTGGCGTCTGGGGTTAGTGTTAGAGCACCATTTACTTCCAAAGAAGTGTCGGGGGTTGTATCACCTATCCCTACATTACCATTGGTATAGATATTATCCCCAATACTACCAGGTGGCGTATTTGATGAATCATACCAATCCGCATCGGAAGGCATATCTGTAAAGCTCAATTGACCTGATCCATTTGTAGTGACTACTTGTCCATTTGTACCATCAGCTGTTGGCAATAGATATCTGTTTGTAGTGGAAGTACCAAAAGAAGATCTCCCGATAAAATACCCGGCATAACCCGTACTTTTTCTCACATCAGAGTAAACGCCATAATGAGTTCCTCCTGCACTTGTTGATATATAATTTTGAGACCCATATTTGGCTCCAGTACCTGTTCCAGATAAAGAATTTACTGTACCTGCATGTTGACCATTTTGATTGGATAGCATATAATTATATACTCCATATTGGTTACCAGCGTAATTTGATGAAGACATAAACCAATTTCTCATCCCATAAGTAGAATTTGCGGCATTTAAATTGGTACCGTTAAAAGCTTGATAGATCCCAAATTTATTTTGTGTACCATTTGTTTCATCTCTAGTAGATATCGCACTTGTTGTACCTACTGAAGGGGTTGTTCCAGACAATAGAATATATACACCTCTTTTTGAAGTATTATCACTAGACATCTCAATATTTACGCCAACCGGATTAGATCCGGTAAAGGTGTTTATTATATCAATACTTTTTTCATCATTTTTATAAATACCTAAAGTACCATCTGATGTTGTAGAACTTCCAATGGTTACTCTACCATTTGTATATATCAAATCGTTAATATTGTTTGGAGGAAGGGTAGAATTCAACTCATACCAATCATGATCTGTTGATGTAGCAGGCGTTTGCCAGGATGCAGTACCCGTTCCATTAATTGCTGTTAACACTTTTCCAGACGAAGGTGCGCCACCTCTTATAGTAATCTGCCCTCCAATATCTAATGTACTCACAGGACTAGAAAGATTGATACCTACTCTGTTAAAAGAAGAGTTTGCATATAGTAAATTTCCATCTATAGCAACATTTCCATTATCAAAAACTTGAAACCGAGGTGATCCACTATCTAAAATACTAAAATCACCTGAAGCATTAAGGTTAAAATTCATAGGATAACTACCCTGATTAATAGTGGTAGATTGTGATAGATTTCCTCCTAATCGAATTTGATCGGAAAGAATAGAAAGACCATTAGAAACATTGGCATTAATAGTTAGGTCACCTGAGCTACCACCGCCAGATAATCCATTACCAGCTGTAACAGATGTAATATCTCCAGTAATATCGATCCAACTCAAATTACCACTTCCATCTGTAGTGATTACCTGTCCTGAGGTTCCATCCAACGGGGGCATTAAATAACGATTTGCGGTTGATTCCCCTAAAGAAGTTCTTCCAATAAAATAACCTGCATATCCTGTTGGTTTTTGGACATCACTATAAATTCCGTAATGCGTACCTCCTGCTCCACTATCAATACTAGTATAAGTTCCGTATTTCGCTCCTGTTCCGGCCCCTGTTAAGGTATTTTTTACACCATATCTAATACCATTACCATCAGCATCAAGATCATTTTCTATGCCTGTTAGAGTTCCTGTCACGGACCACGCACCCGGAGCTTGGTTTTTTATTCCGGTAATAAAACTATCTCCACCTTCAAACCTGTTTTGTACACCTATTTTTCCACCTTCAGGTGCCCCTAAATCAAATTCATTATACAAACCGGTTTTTGTTCCGGTTCCTGTATTATAAAATTGATTTTCAATTATTTTTAAAGGGGCGTTACTTGCGCCTGAAATGATATTATAATAATTTGAAAACCGCAATACATCTCCTACCGCTGACTGGTTATATAAGCCATAAGCAATAGCTCCAGTATCATCACCAGAACTTACTAAACGTAAACCTGAAAAACTTTGATCAACAGGGTTATGGATGTAAAGTCTTGAGGCTGGATCAGTTGCAGAACCTATACTAACATTACCTTGTGTATAAATATTATCGTTAATATCGTTTGGAGGATTACTTGTTACTGTTTTATACCAATCCGCATCTTCTAATGATGAATTCCCATCGGCAACTTTAACCCATCCACTTCCGTCATAAAAATAAAAGCCTGGGGTATTATCTGTTTGATAGATCATCAATCCATTAGCCGGGCTCGTAATAGCATCACGTTGTGTTTGAATCATCCGGGGAATAAGTACACCTTTAGAAGTAGATACTACTTCAAGTTCCGCTGAAGCGTCTGGTGATGTTGTGCCAATTCCTACTTGAGCCACAGCAATAAAATTGACAAAGAAAGCCAATAGCATTAATTTTTTATTCATGCTTAGTTAGTTTTTTAGAAAATGTGTAACAAAATTAACATTTTTAGAATTATAACAAAAAAAACCTCATCAAGAATGTTGATGAGGATTTGATACTGAATCAAGTTCAGTATATTAAAAAAGCAAGGCGGTGACCTACTCTCCCACGGATGCAGTACCATCGGCGCTGGTAGGCTTAACTTCTCTGTTCGGGATGGGAAGAGGTGAGCCCT
>JANTFO010000087.1 GCA_024763365.1 Flavobacteriaceae bacterium | reverse complement strand
AATCTTAGGGCCTATACCTTCTATTTTTTTGAGGTCATCCGCTGATTTGGCATCCAGGGTTTTGATGGTAGCGCTTTTACGTGCCGGTGCTTTTTTCTTTGTTTTGGCTTTTGCCTTTTCGGGTTTTGAAATGAAAACCACCGAATTATCTATATCAAAATCAGGGATGTGTACATAGTCATCGGCATTCCAGTCATTCTCCCAATACACACGGTCTATCAGATATCTGAATTGGTAATCTCTTCCGGTTTTAAGATCAAGACTGGCTTTAAATGAGCCGTCTTTTTGCTTTTTCATCGAGATAGGATCATTCAAATCCCAGTTGGTGAATTCGCCAAGGAGTAAAACTTCCTTGGCTTGACCAACTGCTTCTTTGGGTAGTGAGAAGGTGGTTTTACATTTCTTTTCGTCTTTGCTAAATCTTTTTGTAATCATTTATAAGTAGTTTTTAATGGTGTTTAATGAGTTATTTAAATGCCGGAATACCGGTGATATCAAATCCTGTGATGAGTAAGTGGATGTCGTGCGTACCTTCGTAGGTCACCACACTTTCCAGGTTCATCATATGACGCATGATAGGATAATCGCCGGTGATACCCATTGCACCGAGCACTTGTCTGGCTTCACGGGCTATCTTAAGTGCCATATCTACATTGTTGCGCTTGGCCATAGAGATGTGGGCTGAGGTCGCACGACCTTCATTTCGCAACTGTCCTAAGCGCCAGGTGAGGAACTGTGCTTTGGTAATCTCGGTGATCATCTCAGCCAGCTTTTTTTGTTGTAACTGGAAAGAAGCGATCGGCCTGTCAAACTGCATGCGCTCCTTAGCATATCGTAAAGCGGTATCATAACAATCCATCGCAGCGCCTAAGGCACCCCAAGCAATACCATAGCGGGCAGAATCCAAACACATTAAAGGGGCCCCGAGTCCGGTTTTATTGGGTAACAAGTTTTCTTTTGGTACTTTGACATTATCAAAGATCAACTCACCGGTAGCGGAAGCTCTTAGTGACCATTTGTTATGTGTTTCGGGAGCAGAATAGCCTTCCATATCTTTATGGACAATCAAGCCTTTAATGCGGTTGTTGTCATCCATATCTTTAGCCCAAACTACGGCAATATCTGCAAAAGGAGAGTT
Source organism: Flavobacteriaceae bacterium (assembly GCA_024763365.1). Taxonomy (GTDB): domain Bacteria; phylum Bacteroidota; class Bacteroidia; order Flavobacteriales; family Flavobacteriaceae; genus DQTL01. The sequence continues at coordinate 5,756 of JANTFO010000087.1, read as the reverse complement.
AGATATCCACATTTTAGCACCATTGAGTAGATAGTGGTCACCCATATCTTTAAAACGGCTTTCCATTCCGCCTGGGTTGGAACCGTGGTTGGGTTCAGTAAGCCCAAAACAGCCCATCCATTCACCGGAAGCTAGTTTAGGTAAATATTTTTTTCTTTGTTCTTCAGTACCAAATTGATAGATTGGATACATAACCAAAGAGGTTTGTACAGAAGCCGTAGAGCGTATCCCGGAATCCCCGCGTTCTATTTCCTGCATCATGATGCCATAGCTCATATAGTCCAGCCCTGCTCCGCCGTACTCCTCAGGAATAAAAGGGCCGAAAGCCCCTATCTCAGCCAGGCCGGGGATCATCTGTTTGGGGAATTCCGCTTTTTGGGCAGCCTCTTCTATGATAGGGCTCACTTCACGTTTTACCCATTCGCGAGTAGCATCACGAACCAATTTGTGTTCTTCTGATAATAAATCGTCTAAAAAATAATAATCGGGTGCTTGAAATAGATCTTGTGGCATGATTTCAAAATTTAAAAGCACAAATTTACAATAGATAAATCAAATGGGCTGCTCAAAAATGAAAATCTTTTGGGATTTAAAAATCTAAAAATATCCGTGCTGCGGAACGTCCTGGAGCCTGTACATTGATGTCTAAAAAGTAGCCAAAAGGCGTTTGCTCGCAAGTATAATCAGCTGCTAATAATCTAAGTTCCACTTTATCAAATAAAGTTTTGGTGCTTTCCGGGTCAGCTTTGCTGGTAGACAGGTGAGCGAAAGAGTGCAGGATGACATATTTTACCTCGTTTTTTTTAGCGCCCCATTTGAGGTTTTTGACCAGTTTAGTTTCTACCTTTTTAAGATCCTTCAGGTCTTTTTCTTCCATTTGCGTAAAAGCGACCAGCACCTTTTCTTTGGCTACTTCCTCTGTAAAATCGGGGAAGTTTTCCAAGGTTTTAAGCTGGGGTTTATAAGAAAAAACATCGCAATAAATCATCAATAATTTCATCTGTCAATCATTTTATTTTTTTAAGGTGACAGATGCAATTCGCTTACAATCATCACCGTGTGTGTCAATATTTTGTCTGCCCATTTCACGGAATGGGCTTTTTAATTTAAATAGTTATCCAATAGTTGGCCGCTCAATTGTAATAAGCGCAATTCGGTGTTTTTGGCCTCATACTTTGCCTTTAAAATAGCCGTTTGCGCATTGAGCAGGTTGAGTTGTGCCTGCCGGAACTCTACCGAATTGATACGACCTATCTTAAAGAGCTCTTCCGAACGTTCAAAATTGCGCTGGGCAGTATTTAGATTTTGTTCCTGTGCCTGTAGCACCAACCTTTTGTTTTGATAATCGTAATAGGTGTTTTCGAGTTCGTTGTCCAATTGATGTTTCAGTTGTTCGTATTGAATTTCCGTATTGCTAAGGGCAATTTGGGCGTTTTGTATTTTAGTCTTACTCTGACCGCCATCGAAAATATTCCAGGAGAGCGTCATACCGGCATTTAAGCCGTAGTTTAATAATTCGGCGGTAGTATTATATTCTGAATTGTACAACTTGGTCAAGCCATAGGAAGTATTCAAGCCCACATAAGGTAGTAAGCCCGATTTTGAAATTTTTGTATTTAGTTTACTTATTTCCAGTTGTTTTTGAATAAATTGGATGTCAAAATTGTTTTGGTGTAATTGGTTGGTAAGATTTGATAAATTCGTAATGGGAATAAAACTCACCGCTGTCTCCACTTGAAAGTGGTCACTTTTTCGGCTTCCCATGATGAGCAATAAATTTCGTTTGCTGTTGTCCCTAAGTAGTTTGGCATTAAGGTAAGCAATGCTATCATTGTCCACATCTACCTGAGCATTGAGTATAGCGAGTTTGTTGGTTTGCCCATATTTATATTGATAATTGGTGCGTTCTAATCGCTTTTTGGAAATGGCTAAGACTTCTTTGAGTACCTGAGTGTTTTCAGTCAATAAAGCCGTTTGGTAGTATGCCCCCATCACCTGTAAGATAGCTGACTCCAATATATTTTTGGTCTCCAATTTACTTAAGGAAGCTTGTTCCTTAAACTGTTGGTAAAGGTATTTACGGCTAAAACCGGTAAAGAGTGGGTAAGACAGACCTATAGAAGCATTTAAGGTTTGGGTATCTGCATTCCTGATTTCACTTGTTGTGTCATCTTGAAAAGTAATATTTTGATTGTCAAGGTCATACCCGGCATTTGCAGACGTATTAAGACTTGGCAAAAAACCGGAATTATAGATGCTGGCATTGTTTTGAGCGATCTCCATCTTGTTATGTGCTAGCTTGACGTTATAATTATTAGCCAACAATTCTTGCAAAGCTTGTTCTTTAGTAAGTAAACTTTGTGCAAACCCTGTGTTGCTTAAGATCAGGGATGCTATTATTAAAAAAATGTGTTTCATTTCTATTTCTTTATAACCATATAAGGCCTTGAAAAACTATATAAAGATAAGCTTACATGCACTTAAGTGATTTATATGTTTTACTATATATCCGCTTCCGCTGCTTTCTTCTCAATAATAACCCTCTCTATTGATTCTCTACTCACTTTTTCTCCGGTGATTAACCATTTCATAAATACCCTTACGGAGTTCCAAAAAGACAACAACAAAGGCAATAAAAGTAAAGTAAGGAATGTAGCGATCACTATTCCGTACGAAATAGAAATAGCCATAGGTTTTAAAAACTGCGCCTGACGGCTTCTTTCCAATAACAAGGGCATCAAACCGGCAAAGGTCGTTACCGAAGTTAACAAAATAGGCCTAAACCTCGAAATACCGGCATGAAGAAGGGCATCATCAAACTTTTCCCCCTCCTTCAAATAAGTGTTAAACTTACCGATCAACACCAGGCCATCATTGACCATAATACCGACCAATGCAATAATACCCATAGAGGATAAAATATTGACTTTAAAATCGTGTAGGTAGTGTCCCCAAACCACTCCAATCAAACTAAAGGGGATTAAAAACATCAACAAGAAGGGTTGGGCATAAGACCTAAAGGTAAAAGCGATAATGATATAAATCAAAGCCAGCATAATCAACACCACTCTGGGAGCTGATCTTTGCACCTTTTCAGCCTCTCTGTTTTGGCCTTCATATATGGCTGATACACTGGGAAAACGCGCATGTAATCCCGGCATAATGTCAGTTTTAATGCCTTCTACAATATCCGAAGCACTGTCATCCGGTGATTTAAGGTCGGCATTTACTTGAATTTCCCTACGAGTATTAAGGTGATTGATGGAAACTTCACCCCTAGCTATAGAATAAGTGGCTATCTCTGAAAAAGGCACACGCGTGCCCATGGGTGTTAAAATACGCATCTCATCCAAATTTTTGATGGCAGAACGGTCTTTTCGATCGTAGCGCACCCAGATCTTGATCTCATCCTGCCCACGTTGGTATCTTTGCGCCTGATAACCAAAAATGGCATAACGCACCTGGTTCATCACACTTTGGAGCGTCAGACCCAATTGATAGGCGCTCTCTTTGAGTTCTACTTGTATTTCTTTAATCCCCGCCGGATCATTATCAGTGATATCCTTGATTTGGGAATTTTTAGACATTTCATCTTTTAGGTATGCTTTAGCTCTTTTGAGTTCATCGATATTTTCTCCCAGTAGTGAAATAGAAACCGGCATACCTCCAAAATTACCACCCGAGCCAAAGCTTAAACTCTCAACACCGTCGACCCGGCCTACTTTTTCACGCAGGCTACTGTTAATCTCAATAGCTGAAAAGTCTCGTTTATCACCAGGTAATAAATTGATCGACAAAGAGGCATTGGAAGTACCAGGTCCTATTCTTTTAATCACATTTTCCACCACCTGATAGCCACCGGATTGTTTTACTGTATATTCTTCATCTACTACCCAGACTTTTTCCTCAATACTACTGATGATAGAATCGGTGATCCTTTCATTGGTTCCTTGCGGCATAGCTAAATTTACGCTAATACGATCGCTGGCTATATTTGGAAAGAAAGTTGTACCAACTACCCCACCTTTTAGGGCACCTATTGTGAGAATCAACAGGGTTAAGGGTATAGCAAAACCTAATAACCTGTTTTTGAGAAAAAATCGTAAATATGGCGCGAATAAGCGATCCCTTACCCAGACTAAACCGGCATCTGATTTTTCATTAATTTTATTGAAAAACCTGAGTAAACCCTTTTCTTTTTTAGCTTCTTCTTTTGTTTCTAAAGCTTTGGAATGGGCTATATGCGAAGGCAAAATAATCAAAGCTTCAAAAAGTGAAACCGCCAAAGTCAAGCTCACAATAGTCGCCACCTGACTAAAGAAGTCACCCATTCTTCCATCTATAAAATAGAGGGCCGAAAAAGCTACTAATGTGGTGATAATAGCCGAAACCACAGGAGACAATACTTCCATGGTACCGTCAATAGCCGCTTTAATAGGCGATTTACCTTTTTCATAATGATAATATATGTTTTCACCTACTACAATGGCATCATCCACCAGAATACCAATGACGATAATCATACCAAATAAGGATAATACATTAATCGTTACATTCATCTGGCTGGCAAATATAAACATCCCCAGAAAAGAAATAGGTAGTCCCACAGATACCCATAATGCCATTCGTATGTTTAAAAATAAAGAAAGAAAAAACAAAACGAGAAAAATACCCATGGCTGCATTTTTCATCAAGAGTAAAGTTCGTTGATTTAAGGGTAGAGATCTGTCACTGGAAATACTGAGTTGAATATTGGTATTCGCTTCATTATAGTTTTTAATGTATTCCTTAATTTTCTCAGCAGAACTTAACAAGTCTTCATTGTTTGTATTACTGATTGTAAGATCAATAGCCGGCTGCCCATTAAAATACAAACGATCCGGATTTTCATTCCAAATATCCCTTACTTTGGCCACGTCATTTAACCTGATGATATGCCCAGACGGGTCCTTCCTTACTACAATATGTAATAGTTCATTCGCAAAATACTTACGGCTACGGGCACGGATCAAATAGTCTTCTGCATTTGTCTTAATATTACCTCCGGTAATCAATAAATTAGAAGCGCGAACCGCCTGAGCCACTTCTTGAAAGCTAAGGTCATAAGCTCTAAGGTCTTTTTCCCGTAGGGCAATTTCTATTTCCTCATCGGGAAAACCGGTAACTTTTACCTGAGAAATTCCGTCGATATTACGAATGTCATTTTCAATTTTTCTGGCTTGTTCTTTTAGGGTTTTGAGAGAAACCCGCTCCCCACTAATTGAAAAACTTATAGTAGGCCTGATTGTTTCAATTTTGGCCACTATAGGAGGTTCCATTCCTGAAGGGAATGAAGGCACCCTGTCCACTGCATTTTTAACATCAGCTAGAACAAAATCAATATCTTTACCTTTTTCTGTTTCCACATTAATAGTGGCCGAATTCTCCCTGGATACAGAAGTGACCCTTTCTATACCAACCAAACCTTTTAAGTTGTTCTCAATCTTGAGCACAATACCTTCTTCCATTTCCTGAGGTGACGCTCCGGGATAGATTACCTGAATCATCAAATTACGTGATTCTACCAGCGGGAAAAAGGAAGATTTTAAAGACATGGCACCGGCAATACCAAAAATGATAAATGCTAAAATGATCACATTTACTGCTACCGGAAACTTGATAAAATAAGCTATAACTTTCTTCATGAATCTAAGCTAAAAGGGTTATTGCTTTTTGGATAATTTGGTTTTAACGACCATGCCTTCATAAGCTCCGGG
>JANTFO010000086.1 GCA_024763365.1 Flavobacteriaceae bacterium | reverse complement strand
ACGGAAATACGGGAACCGGTAATTCTGCATTAGCAACAAATTCATCGGGTACGAATAATTCCGCATTCGGAGCAGGTGCTTTGGCTACTATCGGTTCGGGAAACGATAATACGGCTTTGGGTTATGTGGCAGGAGCTTTTGATACCGGCGGAAATCCTTTAAGCAATTTAACTTCGGGTATTTATATCGGTTCTAACACCAAAGCATCCGCAGACGGCAATACCGGAGAAATTGTGATAGGAACCAATACAACCGGCATGGGTAGCAACTCGGTAATTATCGGTAATCCGGCAAGCAATTTAAAAACTGTTTTAACAGGAAAAGTAGGTGTTATGATACCTGATCCGAAATCTGCTCTGCAAGTTAACGGCGGTGTGCAAGTTGCTGATGACAGTGATACGGCGAGTGTGGATAAAGTAGGAACGCTACGCTATCGGGCTGATGCTAATAATTCTTATGTAGAAATGTGTGTGCAAACTGGTGCCACTACTTATACATGGGTGGTTATTCATCAGGAAACATGGTAAATGCTCAAAATCAATGATAGCATGATCATTCCAACATAACATAATGAATATAAGAAATATGAAAAAATTGGCATTCACCTTTCTATTATTTCTTTCTTTTTCGATGATGATGGCATTTAATAGAAAACCACCGCCACCGGGAGAAAAGGGCCCTGGATTACCCGATGTCATTTTACCTGTAAATCCTTATATGGTAATTTTTGCTATTGGTTTAGGTATATATTATGTTAAAAAGAATGATGATAATTAGTAGCTATAGTGAATTCAGTTAATAAAACATCTTGATTGAGTTAGATTTTTTCAATTTTTAATATAAAAAGAAGCCGTCTCATAAGCAAGGTTTTCTGTCATTTCGACTGCAATGGAGAAATCTAATTCTTTAATATTCAATAGATTAGATTTCTCGACTCCGCTCGAAATGACAACTTTTTAAGCTTATAAGACGGCTTCTTTTATTTATGATTTATAAGATTATTTACTTCAATAAACCTTCGATCTTTTCTTGTTCTTCTCTGGCCAATTCAACATCTACTAAAATACGACCACTATGCTCGTCTGTGATGATTTTTTTACGAGCTGCGATTTCTAATTGTATTTGAGGTGGAATCGTGAAGAAAGATCCACCGGCAGCACCACGCTCTAGGGTAACTACAGCTAAACCATTACGAACATTAGAACGGATACGCTTGTATGCTTTCAATAAGTGGTCATCAATGAGTTTGCCAAATTCCTCAGATTTCTTGAGTAATGTTTTTTCCTCTTTTTCAGTTTCTTTGACGATCTCATCAAGTTCCTCTTTTTTATGCTCTAGATTTTCTTTTTTAGTAGTTAGTTTTTCATTAGTTTCAGTTATGATTTCTTTCTTTTGTTCAATTTTTACCTGGGCTTCTTTGATGCGTTTTTCACAAAGCTGAACTTCTAATTCTTGAAATTCAATTTCTTTGGTCAGAGAATTGAATTCACGGTTGTTACGTACTTTTTCTTGTTGTTTGGTGTATTTTTCAATCAAAGATTTAGCATCTTCTATTTCATTTTTTTTGTCTTTAATTTTACCTTCCAAACCAATGATGTCAGTTTCCAACTTATGGATTCTGGTTTCATAAGCTGAAATATCATCCTCCAGGTCTTGCACTTCCAAAGGTAATTCCCCTCTCATCAAGCGCATAGCGTCGATACGGGAATCTATTAATTGTAAGTCGTAAAGTGCTCTGAGCTTTTCTTCTACAGTGATTTCTTTTTTCTTGGCCATAATGTCAAAAATTATAAACGGGATTGGTTTTTACTTCCGATATACGAATCCTGCCTTCCGGCAAGGAAGTTGCAAAATTAGTGAATTTTTTTGTAAGAAAATCAGCGATAAGGTTTTTTGTATATCGTTCGCTTTCATAGTGTCCTATATCAATAAGTAAAAGGCGCTTTTCGGCTTGGAAAAAGTCATGGTATTTAAAGTCAGCACTTACATAAGCATCTGCCCCCACAGCTTTGGCATTGGCAATAGCAAAACTACCCGAACCTCCTAATAGGGCAATTTTTTGAATGGGTTTGTCCAGAAATTGAGAATGGCGAAGTGTCTCTAATTTAAAAGTTTCTTTCAAGAGTTTTAAGAAATCTTTTTCGCTAATAAGAGTAGCTAAGTTACCATACACACCCAGCCCTAAATTTTGATTCGTATTTTGCATTTGGATTACTTCATAAGCCACCTCTTCATAAGGATGCTGTGTAAAAAGTGCGCGCATCACAGCAGATTGCTTGTGTTTTTCAAAATATACCGTAATGGCCGTTTCGGGTTCTTCCTGTAATGTGCCTCTTTTACCGATGGTCGGATTGGCTTGTTCATTGGGTAGGTAAGTACCCATGCCTTCCACATTGTAACTGCAATTTTCATAATTACCGATATGGCCTGCACCGGCTTCAAAAAGTGCTTGTCGTAATTTGCCGGCTTCATTTGAAGGAACAAAAGTCCTTAATTTCAATAAAGTATTTGTTTTATGAACCAACACCTTTACATCTTGTAAGGCTAGTTTTTGAGCCATTACGCCACTGACTCCATTGATCTGATTGTCCAAGGCGGTATGTAGGGCATAGATAGCAATGTCTTTTTTGATAGCTTTGGCCACTGTGCGTTCTACATAATTACTGCCGGTAAGTTTTTTTAAACCATTAAAAATAATAGGGTGAAAACTGATGATAAGATTACAGTCTTTTTGTGCCGCTTCTTCTATGGTCTCTTCCAAAGTATCATGAGCTATCAAGATATTGGTAAGTTCGTTAGCTGCATCACCTACCAGTAAACCCACATTGTCAAATTCCTCCGCATAGGACATAGGAGCCCAGTCGTTAAGTGCATTAAGTATTTCTTGTATTTTCATTCTATTCTAGTTGATTTTTTTAAGTAATGCATACTGCCTCCCGTTGACCGGATAATTATATACCACAGGGATTTCTTCACCCTCATGGGTGCCACCCCCGGTTTCGGTTTTGGCTTGGGTATTGGCGGCAAATATCTCAAAAATGATATCATCATCTACTTTCTTATGAGACGTGACGATGAGGCTGCCATTTACTTCAAAAATACTGGTTAAGGTTTCGTTACGGTAATAGCTGTCCAGCAAGATATTGTTTTGCTCATCAATCCGGTAATGACCTTTCGAAACTTCAATCGGTTTGATGAGATAATCACGTACATCATTCTCACCTTGAAAGGTATAGGTGGTTTTCCAAGAAAAAATTTCCGGATTATCTGTAGGTATTATAGCTAACTTCATTGATAATTTCATACCAATAGAGTCAATAGCATAAATATTTAATTCTCCTTCATAACTGCCTTGCCATGCCGGTAAAAAAGAGTTTTGTGATAAAATATTTAAAAAATTAAATAGCAAGAAAATGAGTAATAGCCGAAATTTCATGATAATAGGTTTGTTTAACAAAAATACATGTTTTTTTGTCAGTGACAAGATGGCTAAAACATTGTGTTAATGATCTAATACAAAACTGGTACCCAATGATACAATATGAGATTTTAATCCGGTATTACGATAGTAGTATGCATAATTAAAACTTATATTTTTCAATCCAAGCATGGCCAGGTGACTTTTGGTAAAGATATCGGTGTATTTAATGCCAAAACCATATTGGTAGGTCGTAAAAGCCGAAAGGTCATAATCAGAGGTGTAAAAATCATCTGTGGATATATGTTGTTCATAAGGCGCAAAGTAATCTGCCTGGGTTTGCTCATAGTACCTGAAGGAAGGATAGAAGGTGAATTTATCAGACAACTTGATAGGCAGTGCCATTTCTGCCGTATGCGATTGGATTCCCCAATCATCATAGTAATATCGATAATAAGTACGCAGGGTTAGGTTTTCACTGATAAAATAATGTAAACGCATCCCCACCGGTATTTTTAATCTTGATTCCGGCAATCGTTCTATATCATCAGCCAACTGAAAGACTCCTTTATTGGAAGGATTTGTGTAGTTTGCAATATCTGAAACTATACCAATATAGAAGTTATCCCTATCGCTAAAATAAACCCTTTGCATGGGGTTGGCTAACCAACCATTTTGGTAGGTAGGATTTAAAAATAAAGAAATTTGTGCATTTCTATTCAGGATTTGGGAAAAACTCAAACTTGCAGAAAAAGTATTTCTTCCTTTATTGTTTACCAATACATTTTGAGTTGGTTGCCACGCATCGTTTGCATTTTTATCGATGGCAATTCCATTTTGATTATAAATTGGGACATTGTTAAAAAAATCTGCATTTAAATTGCCGTTAGTATAAATATAAGTTTTTATTTCTGTGGGATAAGCCGGTCTCCATTGATCTATATAGGCGTCTGCGCTCAATGATATTTCTGAATTTTTTCTGTTAAATTGATGTGAATAGCCTAAACCTCCCCCTATCGAAGTGTAATCAAACTCATTGGCAAAACTGAGGTGTGTATTGAAAACGTTGTTTCTATTATCGGAACTATGACTATAACCCAACACGCCACTAAGCCAAACATCACTTTTGGATGCTCCTGTCGATGCCACCCAGGGGGAACCTGTAATAGAAGTGCCTTCAGATATATTTTTATCATCATCGTCCTCATCCTCATCCTCTTCTTCACCGTTGGAGGCACCCGAAAAAGGATTTAAATTGCTGGAGGAGGCAGAAGTATAGGCCGATATCGTTCCGTCTATACTTAATATATCGTCTGCATTTAAAGGAATAGAAATGGAAATATTTCCCGCATAGTCTTGCAGGGATTCTGTGCCGATCCCGCCGGTTACGGCCGCATTATGTCCGTTCTGGGTATAGAAGCTCGTCAACAAGTCTATTTCTGCGGTTTCCAGCACTCTTTTCTTGAACACTAGCGAGTCTTTTGCTGCTTTATTTTGAGCAGTGAGTAAAACAGGAAAAAGCAATATGATAAAAAAAGATAATTTTCGCATAGAGTTTTAATTTAGTTACAACCACACCCACCTCCGGATTTACCGCCATTCGCGCCGGAAGCACCTTCTCGATAGACCTGAAATGCCGTTTCAAATTTTTTTTGTTTTAAAGCTGTAAGCTTCATGTCAGGGTCATTGATATTGATCATTTCATATTCCTTTACCGTCACACAGGAAGTAGAAAGAATCCCGGCGATGAGTATAATAAGTACTTTAATTTTCATTGATATGAATGTTTTTGGTTTTAAATATTTTCCCTTGGTCATCCACAAGAATACATTCTGTATCCGGGATTTGTTCAATTAAATTAAGGCCACTTTCTTTGCCCATCACAAATACTGCAGTAGCCAAGGCATCGGCCATTTCGGCCTTGGGTGCAAAAACGCTTACACTGATGATGCCTGTGGTAGGATATCCGGTCTTTGGATTGATGATATGGGCATATCTTTTGCCGTCGAACATGATATATTTTTCATAATCTCCGGAGGTTACGATAGCCCTGTCTGATATGCTAAAAGTGCCAAAAGCATTTTTCTTGTTCATCGGATTGGTAATAGCCACCGTCCAGGCATTCCCGTCAAGTTGAGTACCCCAGGTATTCATATCACCGGATGCGTTGATAATGCCTGCTTTAACCCCATGCGCTATCAATAATTCCTTCGCTTTATCTGCGGCATAGCCTTTCCCTATACCGCCAAATCCTATTTTCATTCCTTTCTCTTTGAGAAAGACAGTATACTTGTTTTTGTCTAGAATGATGTTTTGATAAGCTATTTTGGCTTTGGCCATGTCTATAGCTTCTTGTGAAGGCATGGCAGTCATGCTGCCGTCGAATTTCCAGATTTTATCCATCGAGGCAAAAGAAATATCAAAGGCACCATCTGTAATTTTTGAAATAGCCTGGGAACGCTCAATCAAGCCAAAAAGTTCCGGGCTAACCTGTACAGGTTTAATACCTGCATTGTGAATTACGGCTGAGGTTTCAGACTCGGCATCCCAGGATGAAATAATCTTTTCAATGCGCTTAATTTCGTTAACTGCCAGGTCAATAAATTTATCAGCTTCAGTTGTATTCTTTGCTTCTACTGTAATGTCAAAGCGGCTACCCATTAATTTGAGGGTGCGGGTGTAATCTTGTTGGGCAAAAACGGTGATTACACTTGATATAAAAAAAGCTATGCTAAATGATTTCAAAACAGGAAGCTTAAAAAGAGTTAATAAGGTTTATATATGCTTGGGGGTTTATATCTTTATAAGCAGTATTACCTATTACCTGTCCATTTGAGTTAATGACCACTACCAGAGGAAAATAGCCGTTAGGATTATATTTTTCGGCTAAGGCCGCATTCTGTGCTGCCAATTCTTTGGGGAGTTTGTTGGCTTTTTTTCTTGGAAAATCTGCCTTGTATAAAACATAATGATCAGCAGCGTAATGCTGGAACTCCTCGGATTTCCATATATCGTTTTCCAATTTAATACAGGGGGTACACCAATCGGACCCTGAAAAAACCAAGATAAGCTTTTGATCGTTTTGTGAAGCGAGTTCCTGTGCTTTGTTATAATCAGCCTGCCAATTTTGTGCAGTCATATTCAAGGCACAAAGTAAAAACAAAGTACTCAAAAATTTAGTAGTCATTAGATATATTATTTTTCAATAAAACACAAATTAAAGTATTTTATTGTATCTTAAGTTACATTCCTATTGTTTTAACTTAAAATACATGAACAAAAAAATATTTTAAAAAATTGTGATAGTATAGTAAATTTACCTATTCAACATATAAACTACGAGAAGCATGATAACATTCCATAAGAAAGATCACTACAAAAGTGGGGTCACCAAAACCCGAAGTTTGCTCAAGTCCATCACTTGGCGTATAGTGGGTACGTTGGATACGATGATGATCTCTTACCTGCTCACCGGAAAACTCAATATCGCCCTTTCTATTGGCAGTATTGAAATATTTACCAAGATGATCCTTTACTTTTTCCACGAAAGGATCTGGAATTTTATTAGCTGGGGTAGGAGAAAGGAAGAAGTCGCTAATTTGGAATGATGTAAAAAACAACTGAGAGAAGCCGTCTCATAAGCTTAAAAAGTTGTCATTTCGAGCGGAGTCGAGAAATCTAATCTATTGAATATTAAAGAATTAGATTTCTCCATTGCACCTGC
>JANTFO010000085.1 GCA_024763365.1 Flavobacteriaceae bacterium | reverse complement strand
TACAGCCAAAGAAATCGTATGAAATACAGGCTATACAATCTCCACCCGAAATTGATGGTTATTTAAAAGAGGATTTATGGAAGGAGCTTCCCGTTGCAACCGATTTTTCTATGTTTAGACCAGGAAACGGTGATAAAGCACCTGAGGCATACCGGACAGAAGTACGCTTAGCTTATGATAATGAGGCAGTTTATGTAGGTGCTATGATGTATGACCCTGCACCGGAAACTATCCCTATGCAATTTTCAACTCGTGATAATTTTGCACAAGCTGATTTTTTTTTAATTGCATTTAACCCTAATAATGATGGCGTCAATGATACAGAATTTGTTGTGATGAGTACAGGCACACAGGCAGATGCTAAAGTGTCTTTTTCAAATGGTGAAGACTTTAATTGGAGTGCAGTTTGGGAAAGCCGGGTACAACTTTTAGATAATGGTTGGAGTCTGGAGATGAAAGTGCCTTATTCAGCCTTGCGTTTTAGTGCTGAAAATGTAAATGACTGGGGTATGAATATCCACCGTAGAATACAAAGCAAAAAAGAACAGTATTCTTGGAATTTCATAGATAAAAGTAAAGGTTCCTATACCGAATATTCCGGTAATTTAGTAGGGATTAAAAATGTTGATACTCCCATACGGCTAAGTTTTTATCCCTATGCACAGGGTCTGATTTCTCATTATAAAGGTGATACCAAAACCAATGGCACTGCCGGTATGGATATTAAGTACGGATTGAGTGATAGTTTTACTTTGGATGCAACCTTAATACCGGATTTTGGTCAAACAGCTTATGATGATGTCGTGCTAAATTTAGGGCCTTTTGAACAGGAGTATGATGAAAAAAGGGCTTTTTTTACGGAAGGTGTTGAATTATTTGCCAAAGGAAATTTGATCTATTCCCGTAGGGTAGGAGATGTTCCTATGTACTACTTTAATGAAAGCGATTTGGAAGATAATGAAGCATTAGTAAGCAATCCTGATAAAACACGATTATTGAACGCCATAAAATTTACCGGTAGGACAAAAGCTGGGCTAGGTATAGGACTCTTCAATGCTGTAGTCGACAAGTCAGTTGCCAGAATCAAAAATGTGAATACTGATCAAATAAGAAAAGTGATGACCAGTCCATTGACTAATTACAACGCTTTTGTATTAGATCAACAGTTTAAAAACACTACTTCTGTGAGTCTTATTAACACCAGTGTATTAAGAAGTGGTCATAGTAGAGATGCAGGTGTGACTTCTTTGTTGTCCGATATTCGTTTGTTTAAAAACAAGTTTAGCCTTAGAACCGAAGCCAGTATGAGTAATATTTTTGATAATCAAGAAAATATTTCAGGTTATGCCGGCAGTCTGTTTTTTAGGAATGTCACCGGTGCTCACAGGTTTTCCACAGGTGTAGATTATGCAGATAAGTTATATGATAAAAATGATATGGGCTTGATGTATCACAATAATTTTATGAATTTTTATGGATACTATGGCTATAGAATTTTTGAGCCAAAAGGAAATTTAAATAGTTTTAATTTAAATATTAATTTTAATCATGAACGATTATTTAAACCTTCGGTAAGCACTTATACTAATATTAACATAGGCGCTAATATGACCAATAAAAAAGAACTCTCCTATGGTGCAGGAAGTAATATTGGGATAGGTGATGAAAAGGATTATTACGAACCTAGAGTAGAAGGAAGGTTTCATAAAGATAAACCAGTTAATAACATATATGCGTGGATATCAACAGACTATAGAAAAAAGTTTGCGCTAGACGCTACTTTTGCTTATGGTCAACAATTTGGATTAGACAATCCGGAAGGTGGACCGTTTTTTGAGATTAGGCCAAGATATAGATTTACAGATAAGTTTCAACTAACCTATGAATTCTCTTTTGACAGATCTAAAAATGAATTTGCATATGTTGATTATGAGGATGAGGAAAATATATATTTTGGACTTAGAAATTCTAAAACTTTTGAAAATTCTATGAATGCTATCTATAATTTTTCCACCAAATCATCATTAAGTTTATCCATGAGGCATTATTGGATTCCAGTGGAGTATGATGATAGCTATTATTTTTTAAATGATGATGGCACACTATCTAACGCTGATTATACCGGTAATTTTGATGTAAATTATAACGTTTGGAATCTTGATTTAAACTTTGGTTGGGAGTTTGCACCCGGTAGTCAATTAATCGCACAGTATAGAAATTCTTTCGCAGGAGACAGTGGTATGCCTGATGTGAAGTTTCTAAATAACTTTAAGAACAATGTACTACAAAACCCATTACACCATCAATTATCACTCCGTTTTGTTTATTATATAGATTACAATAAATTGTTTTAGAATTAAATATTAAAAAATCTTTATTTTTGCCCTTTATTATTAAAAAATATTTCTAATTTTATTAGATAAAATAAAACACTATAATTCAAAAAATTTAAGCCTTATGCAGACTAAATTATTATATCTAAGTGATTTAAAATTTAACTTAGATGTATGGAAACGAGAATTAAAATTTCACCTAACAGAAATGGACGAATTTGAAGCAAAATTAGAAGATATTGCTGAAAGAAATATTGGCTCAGAAGCTATGACACCTTTAGAATCGTTTCAAAATAAAATAATTAGAGAAAGAGAAGTCATCGGGCAGTTAATCCAAAGAATTCGAAAGAAAAATAAACTGATAGAATCTGTTGATATGAGTGAAGAAATTGACGGCAGGTTAAGAAATGAGCAAGGAATGTTACGTGAAGATATGAAAATCTATATTAAACTACACTATGACCTAAAAGAGGAGATGATGGATTTCTTCCTCAAGTGGTTATAGTTAATAAATGTTTCATAATTATAAAGCGGGAATTTCCCGCTTATTTTATTGTTTTATTACTTTGAAAGTTTGGCTTAAGTCGTGATGTGATAATTTGATGAAATATAATCCTCTTGAGATGTTGAGTTGAGGTATTTGTATTGATTCATTACCAGTTAATTGCTCATATGCTTTCTGATATATTTTTCTACCCACAAAATCATACATTTCTACTTTAAAAGCTTGCGTTGGTGTGATAGAATGAATTGTGATATTGATACTTTCTTCAAATGGATTTGGATATACATTGGCACTAAAATGTTCTGCAAGATCGGTAGTTTCTGCTAATTCATCCAAATAAAATTTGACTTCGGCTAAGCCATAACAATCTCCACCGTAGTTTGATAGGAGTGTGATCAACACATATCGTGCATTTATCCCCTCAAAATTAGGGCCCTCTTGACCTTGATAATAAGTAGATCCTTCCCCTTGATCTAAACTAAAGGTGCCCAGATTAGTCCAGGTTGACTGGTCAAGAGAATAGTCGATTGTATAATTCTCAATGCCATAATCTAAATGTACCGGTTCGTTATAATTCCAAAACTTGGTGTCGTAAATAGCGTAGTTGTATCCAAAATCATAAAGTATCCAATGTGAATTTCCGTAGGCAGCAATAGGATTTGCAGCTGTTTCACAAGATACCCAGGCATCAAACCAATTGGTATTATGACGGTCGTGGTAGCACTGCGAATTTGCTACTAATACAGTACTGATAAACAGTATACTTAGAATGAATCTTTTCATATTTACTATTATTACATATTCATAAATCCTATGGGAGGAACCCCCGATCCGGTATCATAAAAATTTGAAAGATTTGGGAATATCATATCCAAATCGGTATTGGATACGCCAAACCATTGTGACAATTCCGCCAAATACATATCTGCCGGTGTAGTTGGGATTAACACCCCATTATATAAGTCTAGATCACTATTTAAAGCTAATGTAGGGTAGGCGCCATACATGTCTTTTCCATTGACCGCACCTCCCATAATGAAAGCATTGCCTCCCCATGCGTGGTCTGTACCATTTCCGTTAGAGGTGAGTGTTCGCCCAAAGTCAGAAATACTAAAAGTGGTCACTTCATTGGACGTATTGATCTCTTCCATAACGAGGTTAAAATAATTTAGTGCGTCATTTACTGTTTGCATTAAATTCCCATGATTGATTAAAAGTTCATC
The DNA here is from genome assembly GCA_024763365.1 of Flavobacteriaceae bacterium. Classification (GTDB taxonomy): domain Bacteria; phylum Bacteroidota; class Bacteroidia; order Flavobacteriales; family Flavobacteriaceae; genus DQTL01. The sequence goes on along the minus strand of JANTFO010000085.1, from coordinate 3,236 downwards.
GTGGTTATCCCAACCTTCCTGTTCTACAAAAAAGATTTGTCTGCTAAAGCCCAGTGTATCTCTGGCTGCAATGGTTTTGGCTACCATTCTTAATTGTGAAGCCAAATAATTATTTTCGGGAAGAGGTGTTGCAAATTCAGGCACATTATCTATTGCCGTTTGAAATTCATGGCTAGCTTCATTGGATGTCTTGATCGTTTGCATATAAGTGTTTTTAAACACATCTTGATAGTCTTTTTCCATCATGCTGTTTAGGGCAATATTTCTTAATTCTATAATCGGGTTAGGGTCTTCTTCATAGAAATCATAAATCCCCGTACTTCCATTTTCATTGATTGTAAAGGGTATGATGCTCTCACCGGACTGGAATATATTGGTGCCACGAAGTGATATATTCATGGAAATATTTGGGTTAGAATTCATGTCATTGACTAATTCAGCAATTCTTCCACCCCAACCTTTATTTGTTCTTTCATGAGGTCTGCCTGTATGCCATTGTTGTTGTTGGTCGGCATGGGAGAATAAACCCAATGGGGTTTGCACGGTACCGTCCAGATATTCTTGTTTGGTGGTTGGTTCTACCAAATTCCCAACATTACTAAGAAAAGCCAATTTTCCACTTTCAAACATTTGCTGCATGTCCCCAAAATTTGGATGTAAACCAAAAAGTTTTCCGTTTGAAGTATTCGGATTGATTGCTAATATTTCATTTTGCGGAATGGCCAAGTTTGAACGAGTCAATGCATATTCGTTATATTCTGTGGGACCTCTGGGTATTAGCATGTTGAATGAATCATTACCTCCCGATAACATTAAGAATACTAAAGCCTTGTAGTCTCTACTTCCATCAAGAAGTAAAGAATTATCCATGGCAGCAGAGGCAATTGCTTTGATATTAATCAAGCTTGAAAACAAGCTGGTATAACCTATAGCGGCGCAAGAATGTCCGATGAATTTTCTACGTGATATGTGATTTTTTTTCATGCTATTTCAATATATTATAATCGGGGCTTACAAATAATAGATACAATGCCATCTTAACACGATAGTGCATATAGTCAATATCCGGATCAGTTCCTTGTATGGGCGTAATGGCGTCTACTATAATGTTTTTTGTGTCGTATGATAACAAGCCGTGCGTGAATAGTTTGTCTAAACGATTTAATAAAACTTCAGGATCTTTTGCCCAATATTTTAAGGCTTCAAAATCTAATCGTGCATTGTCTTCCCAATTAATTTCCCAATTCTCAAAAATCGGATACCACTCAGGATATGTAATCAAATCTATCATATTTATATAACCTAAACTTGATGATGAATTGTGAATTTGAAATTCAGGTGCATTTAGACCAGCTTCAGAGATAGGACCGTTAGGTTCGTAATCTGGAAGAAAGAAATTAAAAACACTGGGTGCTGCTAGCGGAGCCTGTCCTGTATTTTGGTAAAAAGTGTATCCGACATTCCAATCCTGTCCAAAAGGGTTATTTATTTCCACCTGTCGTGCTAAGTTAAAATACCGAATCATAGGCTCTTTCAATTTACCTTGATGAGGATGGTTGATCCATGAGCAGGAACGTGCTTCGTCATCCAGTAAAATAGCTTTGATCACCGCCTTCATATCACCACGAATGCCGTTGGTGTTGTTAAAGGCGTTAGCAACGTTTTCTATATATTGTGGACTTGGATTAGATTTGACCAATCGTTGGATAAGTCGTTTTGCCAGAAAAGGCCCTACATTTGGATGGTTAAATAAATGATTGACCGCCTCCTCAATGTCTTCCATGCCAGATTGACCGGCTGGAATGACATAGCCGTTGAGTAGATATTTCTCTCCTTCTTCATGCCACTCTTCATACATGGCCATGGGGACATCTTTTTTACAAAACCAAAATTCAACACCAAATTCAGGGACTACTCCCCACTCGTTTTCGATCACTTCTGCTGGCCCTAAGCCGGTAAATACTTTTGCAAATTCTTTGATATCGTCATTATCATAGGTGGGGATACGTTCATTATTGGCATCTAAAACATAGGAACCGTCTGTATTAAGTTCGTATAAACCTATACTAAAAAGCTGCATGATTTCACGGGCATAGTTTTCATCGGGATGTATATTGGCTGCAGGTATTGTTCTATGGTTGTTATAGTGACTGAGATAAAACCCCATCATGGGATGTAAGGTAATAGCCATTAACAGGTCATAAAAATTACTAAAAGCATTGTTTGCAAGCAGATCATAGTAATTGGCTAAACCATCTCCATAATTTTCAAGATCAGAATTCATAGAAATCACAAAAATCTCACTTAGTGTTAGGGCTATACGTTGTCTTAATAAGTCGTCATTATTCATGTTGGTTTGCCACCAGGCATACAGAAAATGCCTGCTGTCGGGGCCAAAATAATCCTCAGGGTCATTGCCATTTGCAATCCAAAGCTGTAAGGCCTGATCGTAAATGTCATTGGTCAAAGCTGTCATTGTGGAAGTAGGGATGGTAGTTTGATTATCTATCCAATCCTCAAATTCTTGCGAGGCTACATTTTCAATATAGTTGAGGTCAGTCCCAAAAGTACATTGCGCCAAAAACCTGGAAGTCTCTAAGAGTCTGGCATCCATGCCAAGTCCATTGACCGTGTTTTCGCCTGTTGCTATTTCATTCCAGTCTTCACGTGTTTGGTCACTACTGGTGGAAATACTAATGCCTTCGGCATGTCCGGCACCGAGGTAATCTGTATATTCCTGACCCAATAAAGAAGTACTGGCCATTAGCCATAAAAGCAATATAGCTTTTTTCATAGAATATTGATTTGGTATGTTTAGATAACGCATAGGGTAAATAAGTTATTGAGTTAGATAGGGGAAAATGACAAAAGTTTAATTCTTTCAAAAATAAAAAAATAATTGATATATTTAAGATGTAATAAAAAAAAACTGTGATTTTTAATAAATCACAGTTTTTTTTGTCATATTTTGATTATTATCTAAACATATCAGCGACCTTTTCTGCTTTTCTGCTCTCAGCATAGTCATAAAAACCTTCTCCTGATTTTACACCCAATTTGCCCGCTTTAACCATATTTACTAATAGGGGACAGGGTGCGTATTTCGGGTTTTTAAATCCGTCATACATTACTTCCAGGATAGAAAGACATACATCCAACCCAATAAAATCTGCGAGTTGTAAAGGTCCCATGGGATGTGCCATACCGAGTTTCATCACCGTGTCAATTTCCTGTAC
>JANTFO010000084.1 GCA_024763365.1 Flavobacteriaceae bacterium | reverse complement strand
CCGGATGTAATTAAGATGGAACCCAAAGGATTTGATAGTATGACTAAAATAGGCTTACAAGAAAAAGGATATAAAATTGATGAAAGCAAATCTGTAATTATCGGAAAAGTGGATGCTATTTTAGTGCGAAGTGATGGGAGGTTAGAGGGTGGTGCTGATCCCAGAGGTGATGATGCGGCTGTGGGTTATTAGATTATATATAAAATTCTTATGTAAGTTAATTAATCCTAAAGTTTTACTAAGGTAGGATAATGCTATGCTAAAAAAATTATATTTGTTCCCATTAAAACACAATCTTTATGAAACGTCGAAATTTCTTTAAAAAAGCCGGTTTATTTGGCTTAGGGACTACTATAATCAATCCTTTTGACCTATTTGCCCAAGGTGAGCAAAAAGAACTTTTTCTAAGTAACACACCGAAAAACATCATTTTTATGGTGAGTGACGGTATGAGTATTGGCACATTAAATATGGCCGATATGCAATTGCAAAGAACCACAGGAAAAGGGAGTAATTGGCTTAATTTATATAGAGAAAATAAGGTTTCGCGCGCTTTGATGGATATGGCATCGGCATCTTCATTAGTAACAGATTCTGCAGCAGCCAGTTCGTCATGGGGTGGAGGTCATCGTGTTAAAAATGGACGTTTGAATGTGGGTAGTAATGGAGAAGCGTACACTCCGATATGGCAAAAATTTAAAAAAGTAGGTAAAAAAGCTGGTTGCGTGACTACTGTTCCGATAACCCACGCTACCCCAGCGGGTTTTATGATAAACAGTGAAAGCAGGAAGTCTATGGATCAGATTGCAGAAAAATATCTTGAGAATAAATTTGATGTCTTGATGGGTGGTGGACACGATAATTTTGCTCCCGATTTGAGAAAGGATGGCAAAGATATGTATGCTGCGTATAAGAGTGAAGGATATGAAGTAGTTCAAAACCGTAAAAAAATGCTAAAAGCCAAGACCGATAAACCTTTGCTAGGTGTTTTTCATAGAGGTGGCCTGGCCTATACTTTAGATCAAAAAAATGATAAGGAATTAGAAAAAAATATCCCAACTTTAGCTGAAATGACAACCAAAGCCATTGAAAATATGCAAGACAATCCCGAAGGTTTTGTTTTACAAGTAGAGGCAGGTAAAGTAGACTGGGCAGCACATGCCAATTGTTCAGGTGGTATAATTTATGACCAAATAGCTTTTGATGAGGCTCTGAAAGTTGCCTTGGATTTTGCAGATAAAGATCAAGAGACTTTAGTGATCATCACAACAGATCACGGGAATTCTAATCCCGGATTGTTGTATGGCAAGGAAGCAAATGAAATGTTTGACCGTGTGCAAGGTTTTAAACATACCAATGAATGGGTTCTTAACGGTATCGATGCTAACCAATCTATCAATCAGATCTTGGAACGTATTGAGTATGCCAATGGTTTTACTATTTCACGTAATCAGGCATTTGAATTATTGGGATATTATAATGGCTTAGAAAAACAAAATGACGGTCTTTATAACTACAAACATTTGCCTTATAAGTTACTAGCGGACATTCAAAAAGAATATACGCACATAGGTTGGATAGGTGATAATCATTCCGCAGACTATGTAGAATTAGCTATGTATGGTGCGGGAAGCCATGATTTACCAGCTTTTATGAGAAATACTGAATTGCATCATTATATGCTCCGTGTAGCAGGATTGGAGTAAGTTGGTTTTTAGGCTAAACTAATACTAAAAAACCACGATATGGAAACATTATCGTAGTTTTATTCAATTAAAAGGACTTACATTTTATAAGAACAGCGAACGTAAGTGGGATTGTCTGCCCGGTTTTGTTGCGTATCGTCTTTGAAGGTTCCAAAGGTTTTTCTTGCATAAGAACAAATTGTGTTTTCTGGTTTCTGTGTTTAATAGTGAAGTTTTCATCTTTATTGGATTTTGTTTGATTACAACTTATAGACGTATGGGTTCTTGTAATGTTACAGTACTATGTAAAACAAAGTACTATATTTACAAATAATTAACATTTATTAACTAATAGAGTAGGAGATAATATTAAATATAGGGATTATGTCCTCACTCGTAAGTATCAGAAATACTGTCGGGTAGGTAACTAATTGTCAATTAGGAGTACTGTTCAGTTTAATTAATTTAGTATTTTATTGAGTAGTAATATCATTAACACTTTTTTAACAAAAATAGCAAAGTAGTTACCGTAATTTTATATGTGAATAAAAATTCGTCATCATGTTTACAAAAAAATACTCCATTATACTCACTTTATTTATATTTATCATAGTACCTGTATTGCATTTGAATGCTCAAGAGCAAGAAGAACAAAACTATACAGCTTATCAAGCCAAAGTACTTTCGAAAGAAAATAACGAGGTATTGGTATTTGCAGCTATACAACTGGAGAATACCAATATAAGTACCATCACTAATTCCGACGGTGAGTTCCGTATTAAAATTCCAGTTAAATATCAAAATAGCAATTTGATCATTAGCATGTTGGGATATGAGACTAAAAAAGTAAAGCTTACGGATCTCAATCGTAAAAAGAATAAGATATATCTTGACATCTCCGTCGTTAAGTTGTCAGAAATTGTTTATAATATACCTAAAACTGCTAAAGATCTGGTGGTGGAGATGTTCAAAAAACGACACATGAATTATACCGAAGAACCAATTTTCATGACCGCTTTTTATCGTGAAACGATAAAAAACAGAAATAGAAATGCTTCGCTTTCTGAAGCAGTAGTCAATATTCTAAAACAACCAAAGACAAACAATAAGAGGGATAAAATATCCTTATATAAATCCAGAAAAAATACGGATTATTCCAGATTGGATACCATCGCTTTAAAACTGCAAGGAGGGCCATTCAATGCTTTATATTTAGATGTATTAAAATATCAAGATTATGTGTTTACAGAAATAGACACCTATGATTTCAGTTTTGCTCCTTCCACACAAATAAACGACAGAATGGTCTACGTAGTTAATTTTAAACGTAAGCCGGAAGATGAGGTAATTATTTACTTTGGCAAATTATATATTGATGCTTATTCTCACGCTTTAGTCAGTGCCGTATATAATATGGATGTAAGCAATAAAGAATATGTTTCACGTGTCTTTGTGAAAAAGAAACCTAAAGATATTTTTGTATATCCAACTTCCGTTTCATACCGGGTTGATTATAGAGAGAAGGATAATAAATGGTATTACGGCTATAGTAGTGCGCAGCTAGCATTTAAAGTAAAACGTAAAAACAAATTATTCAATGCTAAATATTCCGTGTCCAGTGAAATGGCCATAACGAACCGTCATTTGAAAATGAATAAGAACGACCTGAATAGAAAATTTTTGATAAAACCCAATATTATTATTAGTGATGAAGCTTCCGGTTTTTCCGATCCTGAATTTTGGGGCCCTTATAATGTTATAGAACCGGATAAATCTATTGAGACAGCTATCAGGAAAATTCAAAAGAAATTAGTAGAATAATGATAAATGTCTTACTTTAAGCCTAAAAATACCTTTACTTTCGTGTTTTAATTAATATAGAAAAATCATGATTCGAAAATTATTTTATTTTGCTATGAGCCTTTTGTTAAGTGTTAAGTTATTTTCGCAATTACCTGCCACTTATGATCTAAGAGATGTCAATGGAGAGAATTATGTAACTAGTGTGAAGAGTCAGCAGGGTGGCACCTGTTGGACACATGGAACGATGGCCTCCATTGAAGGTAATTTAATGATGACCAATTTATGGGCAGATGAGGGTGAAACCGGTGAACCTAATTTAGCTGAATATCACTTGGATTGGTGGAATGGTTATAATGAATTTTTTAACGAAGACATAGATCCTCCAACCGGAAACGGTTTGGAAGTCCATATGGGTGGTGACTATATGGTTTCTACAGCATACCTATCAAGATTAGAAGGTGCTGTTAGAGATATAGATGGACAGTCATACAACTCTGCCCCAATAAGAGATGACGAGAGTTTCCACAAGTACTATCCGCGTACCGTCGAATGGTTTACAATGGATAATAATTTGGACGGGATAGATGTCATCAAACAAAAGATTATTGACAATGGAGTCTTGGCTACCTGTATGGCTTATGATGGGGCTTTTATCAGTAATTATATACATTACCAACCGCCTGCATCTTCTATGTTGCCTAACCACTCAGTGGCGATCATAGGTTGGGATGACAATAAGGTAACGCAAGCACCTGAAGTAGGAGCTTGGTTAGTGAAAAACTCTTGGGGAACCGGATGGGGTAATGGTGGTTATTTCTGGATTTCCTATTATGATAAGTGGACGTGTAAAGAACCCGATATGGGTGCTGTTTCATTTTCTGAAGTGGAACCTTTACAATATGATCATGTTTATTACCATGATTATCACGGTTGGCGTGATAATATGCCCGGTATCACGGAAGCCATGAATGCATTTGTAGCTACTGATAATGAGTCTCTTACAGCTGTTAGCTTTTTTGTAAATGCAGATAATGTGTCTTATACGATTAAGGTATATGACGATTTCATTGGAGAAGCATTGGTCAATGAATTAAGTAGCTTATCTGGTACGCTGGATCATAGGGGTTTTCATACTATTGACCTGCCACAGGCCGTAAACTTAAGTGTAGATAACGATTTTTATGTATACTTGTCACTGTCTGACGGAGGGATGCCTTATGACAGAACTTCAGATGTTCCGGTATTGTTAGGTGGTGGCACAAAAACGATTGTAAATTCTACTGCCAATCCCGGTGAAAGTTATTATTTTGCTAATAGTATATGGAATGATCTGTATGATTACAACGATCCTTCAGGATTTCAAAATTCCGGAAATTTCTGTATTAAAGCATTGACAAAAGCTGCCTACAGTATTGATATGAAAATAGATGGTATAAATGATGAAGATGGTAATAATAACGGTATCATTGACCCGGGTGAAACGGTGGATGTGAACATAAGCATTATCAATGAAGGTACTTATCCTGCGGAAGTAGTAATTGGAACTTATTCAAATTCAGATACTTATACAACAATCAACACTAGTAGCATTGATTTTGGGACCATTGAGGTAGGGGAGAGTAGTAGTGGAACTATCAATTTGACTATTAGTACAGATGCTAATATAGGTTATGTTATAGATGGTTTATTTGATGTAACATATACTTCAAATAGCCTTAACCTAGCAAAAAGCTTTAATCTAGACCTGGAAGTAGGTTTGATTGTTGAGGATTTTGAAACCGGGGATTATAGCATGTTCGAATGGGTAAACGACAGTAATATACCTTGGTTTATAACAAATACAGAAGCTTATGAGGGAATATATTCTACCAGATCTGGTGTTATTGGCAATAATGCAAGCAGCGTATTACAATTAGAAGTGGAGGTATTGAGCGAGGGAGATTTGAGTTTCTATAAAAAAGTATCATCAGAAGCTACTTATGATTTCCTTGAATTTTATGTGGATGGATCATTAATGGGTGAGTGGTCTGGTGATGTAGATTGGTCTCAAGAATCCTATACTTTAAACCTTGGAACACATATGTTAAAATGGATATATGATAAAGACCAAAGTGTTGCCGAAGGTCAGGATTGTGCCTGGATAGATTATGTTAAATTCCCTGGCATTGTCAACAGCTTGTCGGTAAGTAGCTCCATGAGACATGATATTACAATATATCCAAATCCTGCTGCTGATAGATTACATTTTTCAAATGCAAGGCAGATAAGCTATATTCAAATCCTAGATCAAAATGGAGCTGTTGTAATAGCAGCAAGCAGTTTAAGTAATGATAGTTTTGATATTGGGTTATTAAGACCGGGTGTATATTTTGTGAAAGTGTCTAACATTGATGGTCAGATACTTGTTAAAAAGTTGATTGTTCAATAAACAAGGTGTATACTAAAATGTTTTGATAATTCTTATTTATATTCGGAATTATGGAAGCATTTTAGTATATCAATATCCTATTATAATTAGGCTGTCTTATCGGATAGCCTTTTTTTATTTTAAATGATTTATATAATTTTGAATACAAAATCGTTACATATATCATAGCTAGCATTGTATAATGAAAACATTTCAAAAAGAAATCAGGCTAAAACCTTATAAAAGAGGCTATCACCTTATCACACAGGAGCTTATTGCTGCTTTACCGGAACTACAAAGCATACAAACCGGTATATTACACATATTTGTCAAACACACTTCAGCTAGTCTTACTATCAATGAAAATGCCGACCCTACTGTACGTCAGGACTTTGAGAGTCATTTGAATGAAATGGTTCCTGAAAATGCTCCGTATTACAAACATACTTATGAAGGCCCCGATGATATGCCTGCACATATAAAAGCCTCCTTGTTAGGAAGTGCTGTTCAAATTCCTATTACTAATGGCAAACTAAATCTGGGTATCTGGCAGGGCATCTATCTCGGGGAGCACAGGGAACATGGGGTAGGGCGTATGTTGGTTGTCACGCTTATGGGAAATTGAGTTTTATTTAGACTCTTGATTCAATATTAACTTAGATGTCTATCTTTTAATACGAATAAAAAGATTGAAAAAAAATATTTTGAAACTAAATTGGTGTAAAATGTACTCTTTACTCTAGAAAGATTGAGAAGTTTTTAATAAAAATCCATTGAGCAAAGTATAGGAATAAACTACAATTTTTACATTTTCTCTTTCTTTAATTGAGAAATAATAAAGTAAAGGTTTTTAACTTTGTTTTTATAGTTTAGAATTGTTGCTTCTTTTACCATGATTCTTTTCGAATTTAATTTTCCTTTTTTCTTGTCTCTTTGTAGTTTGTATTCTTCTTTTGCTATTTTAGCTTCATATGTGTTGATCTCTTCTTGATAGGTAGCTATTTTAAAATCAACAGAATTTGGATCTATTTCCATATTTTCTTGTCGTATAGCTCTCCTTGAAGGGCGCTTTGATCGTCCATTAGCAACCGATGCTTCTTTTAATTCAGCTACTTCTCTAAGCCTTCTTTCTTTTTTATCTGTCACTTCTTGAGGATCTTTATCATTCTTTTTCACTTCTCTAGGAATCTTTTTCTCGTTAATCATTACTTGTTCTTCAGATTCACTAATCAGTTGTTTTTCCAATTTGGTTATATCTGTCGATACTGTTTCTTGACTTTCAATGGAAATATTTGCTTGTACATTTGCTTCTTTCTGAAGTCGTAGTTTTTCTTGTTTTTCAGCCTCTAATTTGGCTAGTCTTTCTGTTTCTTTCTTGTGTTCAGCTTCAATTTTAGCTAGTCTCTCAGTTTCTTTCTGAAGTCGTAGTTTTTCTTGTTTTTCAGCCTCTAATTTGGCCAGTCTTTCTGTTTCTTTCTTACGTTCAGCTTCAATTTTAGCTAGTCTCTCAGCTTCTTTCTGAAGTCGTAGTTTTTCTTGTTTTTCAGCCTCTAATTTGGCTAGTCTTTCTGTTTCTTTCTTGCGTTCAGCTTCAATTTTAGCTAGTGTCTCAGCTTCTTTCTGAAGT